>JBPCTX010000187.1:0-14522 GCA_051011455.1 Acidimicrobiia bacterium
GCTTGGCCGAAGACGGCCTCGTTGTGGGGAACCGCCGACCAGGTGATCCCGTCATCAGAGACCCACACGGCGGCCAGCGACGGGCCATGGGTCTCGCCGACTGCCACGAGACCTGGACCTCCAGCGGTCACGCTCCACATGGTCCGGTCTTGTCCGAAAACGGCCTCGTCGTGGGGAAGCCGGGACCAGGTGATTCCGTCGACAGAGGTCCACACCACGGCATCTGTACCGTTCGGTGACAAGGCGTCCCCGGCAGCAACCAAACCGGGACCTCCGACAGTCACGCTGTTCATCGTCACGCCGCCAAACTCCCCACCGAAGACCGCGCCGTCGTGGGGAACCGCAGACCAGGTGATCCCATCAACAGAGATCCACACCGCGGCAGTTTGATCTTCGTCATCGTTCAGAATGGCTGTGCCGACTGCGACCAGGCCGGGTCCTCCCACGGTCACGGCCTCCATCTCTGAAGCGCCGAAAACCGCATCGTCATGGGGGATCCGGGACCAGGTGATCCCGTCAACAGAGGTCCACACCAAGGAGTAGTTGTGGCCGGGGCCGACACCGTGAGCGCCGACCGCTACAAGTCCCGGGCCTCCAGCAGTCACACTCCGTATGGACTGAAAATCGAACCCGCCGAAAACCGTATCGTCATGGGGGACCCGCGACCAGGTGATCCCATCGACAGAGGTCCACACCGCCGCATCGCCACCCGAGTAGCCCCCTGGAGCGCCGCCTGCGACGGGGACCGGATCGACAATGCCGACTGCAACTAGACCGGGGCCTCCGACGGTCACGTCGAACATGCTCGCTCCGCCGAACACCGTCTCGTCATGCGGGACCCGCAACCAGTCGATCCCATCAAGAGAGATCCACACCGCCGCATCCGGTCCGTCCCATCCGACCGCTACCAGGCCCGGCCCTCCGACAGTCACGCCCCACATGACTTGGGTTCTCTCGCCACCGAATACCGCCTCATCTTGGGGAACCCGGGTCCACCCATCGACTTCCTCAGTGGGCGTCGTCGCCTCCAGCGCATTCGTCGGAGGAACAGTCGTTGCCTCCAACGTGGTCGTGGGAGGAACGGTCGTTGCGACGTCAGGTTCCGTACCCCCAACATCGCGTCCGGTGTCCCCGACGACCAGCACGATTGGCGCCAGCAGCACAACGATGAGCGCCGCGGCGGCAGCGAACAGCCATCCTCGACGTCGAGGCCTCATTGGCTGCAACCGCGTCGTTAGCTGTTCGATGCTCTTTTCGTCGTTTCTCTCATTGATGAGGACGAGCAAGGCGTCGAGTTCGTCGTCGGCCAGCAGAGATCGGCCCTGAGTTACCGGGTTCGTCGACCGCACCAGGCCACCAAGATCGGTCATGACTCTCCTCCTCCTCCTCCGTCAACAGGTATCGGCGATGCAGGCAGCACTTGTCCATCGAGGCGCAGAGAGCGGGCCATCTTCTTGTATGCCCGGGTCATACGTTTGTCAATCGCGGCTCGAGTCACCGACATCATCGCCGCGACTTGCTCACGGCTCAGGCCCTCCCACTCGATGAGGAGGATCATCTCCCGATCCCGCTCCGGAAGTCTCCCCAAGGCCGCGAGAACGGCTTCGTTTTCTGCCATTCGTACCACCTGCACCTCCGGGCCAGCCGCTACCAGTTCGGGCTGTGCCGCCACCTTCTCCACTAGACGGCCGCGACGCCTTACCGACCGGCGTCTTTCCCTCAGGACATTTCTCGCCACCCCATAGAGCCACGCGATCGCCGCATCCCCCTCCGGTACCGCCCCCCATCTCCTCCACGCCACCACAAACACGTCCGCCATCGCATCTTTGGCCTCCTCGGCGCTCACCCGCCGCAGGCAATACGAATACACCGTGTTTGCGTACTCTCTGTAGAAGCGCTCGAAACCGATCGTCGCGTGAGTCTTCAAATCCGCGTCTTTCTCTCACCTATCCATGGCCGGATATGAGGGATATCGGACAAGCATTCTGCATCACCCCAGCCCAGCCCGCTCAAGGCTCTAACACACCACTGCAGCCCAACTGAGTCACCTCACACACAACCGTCATCTTGTGGGGAACCGATTTCAGGGTGAGGAGAGCCAATCGACGGCGGCCCATTCCCGGCCATCCCAGATCAGCGGATTGATCTCGACTTCTCTGAGACCCGACCCGACCAGCCCCCGGCTGAAGATGCTGACCAGCTCTGCCAGACCGTCGACATCAGCGGGCGCCGTTCCTCGATATCCATCCAACAGGTCGCGGCCTCGCAAGCGATTGATCATGTCCAACCCGTCCTCGGCAGTCAACGGTGCCGGGGCGAACACAACGTCATCGAGCAGTTCAGTGAGGACTCCACCCAGCCCGATCGAGACCAGGGGGCCAAACCGATCGTCGACAATGCCGCCAACGATCACCTCGAGCCCGGGTCGGAATCGCTCGACCCGGATCCCCTGCACATCGAACCCCGCGGCAGCCGTAGCCATCTCGTCGAATCCGACCCTCACGTCTCCTTCGGAGGCCAGATCGATCCTGACTCCACCCACTTCCGTCTTGTGAGCAAGGCCGGGAGAGACGACCTTGAGCACCACCGGGTAGCCAAGGCGTCCGGCCACCGCTGCTGCCTCATCGGCGGTGGCAGCCACCTCGCCGGCTACGAACGGGATGCCCCAATCCTCAGGATCACCTGCGATGGGCTCAGGCGGGACTCGAACCTCATGAGAAGCAATTCGTCCGAGCCCGGCCAGGGCCCGGATGGCGGCTCTGGGATCCTCGGTAGCGGCGGCACCGGCAGCCCGTAACGTGGCCAGCGGTCCGCGGGCCTGGTCACCGGCCATCCACAGATGAAGGATCGGAGTGCCGGTCTCTATCGCCAGCAACGAATCGACTCGCTCCTCGCTGTGAGCGGGTGGATGGGCCGTCGAAACCGCCAGCACCATGTCGTAGTCGCCGGAGTGGGCAAAGGCGGCGACGACCTCGGCGAATCGGGCGGGTCCGGCGATGATCCCACCCATGTCGAGAGGATTGTTGGCGGCCCCATGATCGAGGAGTGGTTCGAGATGGTCGGCCAGGTCGGCGCCCGGAGCAGGTAGATCGAGGCCCTGTTGCTCGCTGAGGTCGGCCAGGTGAATGGCGATACCTCCCGAGTGGGTGACGATCCCGACCCGTCCGCCCGCCGGTGAGCCAACCCGGGCCATCATCTCGGCTACTTCGAGCGCTTCGCCGGGTGTTTCCGCGGTCACCACTCCCTGAGAGTCGAGAACTCCCTGCAGGACTGCCTCCGGGGCGGCCATGGCGCCGGTATGGGTCGTCATCAACGTCCGACCCCGCGCTCCGGTGCCGATCCGGCAGGCGACGACGGGCTTGCCCCGGGCGAGCGACGAGGCCACCGAGTTGATGAAGGCCTCACCGTCGCGCACCGTCTCGATTACGGCCAGGACTGCCTTCACCTCATCGAGGCACGAGACAGCGTCGATGGCCTCGCCCAGCTTGATGTCCACCTCGTTACCAGTCGAGATCGAAACGGCCAGGCCACCGCCCCGCCCGGCCGCCAGATTGTGCAGATAGCTACCGGTGCCGCCGCTCTGGGTGACGAGGCCGACCGGACCGCTGCGGATCTCCTCAGGGGGTCGATCGAGGCAAGTGAGAAAGCTTGCTGCCAGCCCCCGGCCGGGACGGATCACGCCGCCACTGTTGGGACCGAGCAGCCTGGCTCCGCTGGTGGCACCGGCCTCGGCCAGACCCTGCTCGCGGGCGCGACCATCGCGGCCCGACTCGCCGAACCCTCCGGCAAAGACGACCACCGCTCCCACACCCGCCGCCTCGGCAACGACCTCGGTGGCGGCGGTGGCGGGCACGGCGGAAATGATCAGGTCGGGTGGTTGGGGAAGGTCGGCCACCGATGCGAACATCTCCACTCCGTCGATCTCAGGAACACGGGGATGAACACCCCAGATGGTCCCTGGAAAGCCAAGCCGCTGCAGATGTCTAAGCACCCGGCCGCCGTGCTTGGCCTGGTCGGCGGACAGGCCGGCTATGGCGATGGTCGCCGGATCGAGAAGGCGATCCAGTCCCGTCATCGCAGCTGCGGCATCACCTCAGAGGCGAACAGCTCGAGACTGTCCTCCTCACACATGTCATAGAAGTACAGAATCATGTCGGTGCACCCCTCGTCGGCGAACTGGCCCATGATGTCGACGGCTTCCGGCACCGTGACGCCGAACTCCTCCTGGCGGAAGTTCTCGGGGGTAACCGACCGGCGTCGGGCCGCGATGTCGAGCTTCTTTCGAAGATCGGCCTCATCGCGGCCGATGACCGACATCAGGTGTGAGGTTCGGCCGATCTCCTCATACGGCCGCCCCACTGCCTCGCAATGGTCCGCCAGCACCGCCGACTTGTGACGGAAGCTCTCGATCGAGTCGCCGAAGTTGGCGAAGTCTCCGTACTTGGCGACTATTCGGAGCGTTCGCTTCTCGCCACCCCCCGCGATCCAGAGCGGTGGGTGTGGCTGCTGCAGCGGGCGGGGCAGGTTGATGGCGCCCTCGACGGCATAGTGCTCGCCTTCGAAGACGGCCTCGTCCTGAGTCCACATCGCCAACAGCACCTTCACCGACTCTTCGAGCTGGTCGAGTCGCTGTCCCGCCGACGGGAACGGGTACCCGTAAGCGTCGAATTCTCCCTGGGACCAGCCGGCACCGATGCCGACATCGAGTCGCCCGCCCGATATCACGTCGACGTTGGCCGCGATCTTCGCCAGCAACGATGGCGGCCGGTACAAGGCGCAAGTGCACATTTGGCCCAACCGGACCCGGGTTGTGACGGTTGCCAGGGCAGCCATGAGAGTCCAGGCTTCGAAGGTGCTCTCTTGCTTCACAACGGGAAAGGTGTGGAAGTGGTCGTAGACCCAGAGGGAGTCATAACCGGCCTGCTCGATTGCGCCGGCGACATCGACAATCCGACCCCACTGCTGATCGGTCGGCACCCCATCCTGATCGCTCTTCCATCCCTGGGGCACGAACGTCCCGAATCTCATCAGATTTCCTCTCCTTCGTTTGGGTCGATCCACATCCTGACCACACCGTCCTCGGCCAGGCCCTTCACGTCCGACTCGTCGAGATCGAGCCGCCGGGTCAGCACTTCTCCCGTGTGCTGGCCCAGCATCGGCGCCGACTCGTTTGGCCTCTCCCAGTCGCTGAATTTGACCGGACTGGGTGGGTATCGAACCTCTCCCAACGTTGGGTGCTCGTAGCTCTGGATCATTCCCCGGGCCTGTACCTGGGGATCGTCGAAGACCTCACCTATGTCGTTAACGGGGGCGTTGGGAATGTCGTATTCGTCGAGTATCGCCAGCCACTCGGCGCTCGTCCTGGCGCTGAAGACCTCGGCCAGGATCGCATCCACGTGCTCCCGATTCGAGAGGCGTGCCGTATTGTCAGCCGTTAGCGGATCCTCCATCAAGTCGGGCCGGTCGATCGCCTGGCACAGATTGCGCCAGAACTTCTCGTCCCGGGCCGCGACCACCACGTAGCCGTCGCTGCTCCGGAAGGCTTGCCACGGAACCATGTGAGCGTGGCCGGTGCCGAGGCGGGCCAGCTTGCGGCCCGAGTTGAGGTAGTCGACCGCGTCGTAGGAAAGCATCGAGACCAGGCTGTCGAGCATGGCCACATCGGCATGACGACCCTCGTTGTGACGCTCTCGTCCCACCAGTGCAGCCAGCACCGAGATGCAGGAGTAGATGCCTCCCGAGATGTCGGCGATCGGGATTCCCACCCGGGCCGGGTCTCCGTCGGCGGGGCCCGTGATGTCGAGATAGCCGGCGTAGGCCTGCACCACCAGGTCGAAGGCCGACTTGTCCCTGGCCGGTCCGTATTCGCCGAAGCCGGTTACAGACACGGTGATGATCTCGGGGTTGTGCTCCTTCAAGCTGTCGTGATCGATGCCGAGGCGGGCCATCACTCCCGGCCGGAAGTTGTCGATCACGACGTCGGCCTGAGCTACCAGCGAGTAGAAGATGTCCAGGCCGCGCTGATCCTTGAGATTGAGCACGACGCTCTTTTTGCCCCGGTTCATGTAGAGATGGATGGCGCTCTCGTCGTGGAGGGGAGCGATGGTGGCGTTGCGGGCCGTGTCTCCGGAGTGCGGTTCGATCTTGATCACCTCCGCACCGAGGTCGGCCAGGATGACGCCGCCGAAGTTTCCGGCGATCACCTGGCCCAGTTCGAGAATCGTGACTCCCGACAGCAGTCCACTCACCGGTTGATCACCCGGCCCCCGTCGGCGAGACCAGTTGGCACTTGTCGGCGTCGCGGCCTGTGGTCACGATTCCTCTTCGCCGGCACGGGCCGCAACTTCGGCCCGCTCGATAACCGTCCTGGCAACCCGTGCCACCGCGTAGTCCACCATTCGGCCGTCGACGGCGATCGAAGCCTCTCCGGCTGCTTCTGCTTCTTCGAAGGCTGCGAGGACCTTCCGCTGATACTCAACGACGTCTGCAGGAGGGGTGAACACATCGTTGATGACGGGTACCTGGGCCGGATGTATCGCCACCTTGCCGATGTAGCCGAGGGTGCGGGCCAGCTCGGACTCCACTCTCAGAGCGTCGAGGTTTCGGAAGTCCATGAACACCGCTTCCATCGGGTAGGGAACTCCGGCTGCCCGGGAGCTGAGCAACACCTGCGAGCGGGCGTGCATGAGCCCGGTTCCCTCCGGTGTCCACTCAACGCCGAGGTCGGCGACCAGGTCACCCTGCTCCCCACCGCCAAACATCACACACTCCACCCGGCTGCTGGCCAGTGCGATCTCATAGGTGAGTCGCACCCCGAGGGCAGATTCGATCAGGGGAATCACGGTCACCGATCCCTCCGGCTTGCCGGACGCCTTCTCCAACCGGGTCAGAGTGCCGTCCATCTCGCTGATCACAGCCGGATCCTCGGCTTTGGGGATGACGACTCCGACCACGTCGGCGACGCCGGCGGCCTCCACGTCTTCCCACAGCAGCCCGGTTTCCACCGCATTGGTTCGGACGTAGTAGGGGACCGGCGAATGGGGGAGCTCGGCCAGGTTGGATCGAGCCAGCGGCTTGTTGGCCACCGAGACCGCGTCCTCAAGATCGACGATCACCGCATCGGTTCCGGACCGTCCTGCCTTCTCGATCATCTCGAGCCGGTGGCCTGGTGTGAACAACATCGAGCGAACCGGATTCATACCTTCAGTACCTCACTTGATCGCGACTGGATTGAGCGGAGAGCCCACGGCCCGCGTGAACGGCAGCGGCGGGCCACAAAACATGAACTCGTAGACGCCGTCTTCGGCGCAGTCGTCGGCCAGCGGATCGAGGTCGAATATCTCCCCGATCCACAAACCCATGTGAACGATCAGCACGATGTGAAGCGGCTGGGCCACGTCCGGCGTCTCGTTGGGTCGAACCTCAAACCCCCAGGTGTCGGCGGCGACGGCCGCGACGTCCCGGGATGCGAACCAATCGACGCTGCCAAGACCAAGTCCGGGCGCGTCGCCTCCGCCATAGTCTCCCCAGGTTCCGGCCGCCCGGGCCGACGTCATGGCGCCGGTGCGAACGAAGACGAAGTCGCCGGCCCCAACACCGACACCGGCCTGGTCGGCGGCCTTGTCCAGATCGTCGGCACCGATTGCATAACCGGGCTCGAGCCACTCGGTTCCGAGGGCCCGAGCCACATCGAGCAAGACGCCGCGGCCCACCATGCCGTCCGCGGCGTTGGCCACATCCCCTTTGAGAGCTCCCTTGCTGGACACCCACTCGGCTCCCGCTCCGTTGTAGATCTTCCCCTCGAAGATCACATGGGCCAGAGCGTCCCACTGAGTTCCGGATTGGAGCGGCATGATGATCAGGTCGTCGGTGCCACCAAAGTGCCGGTCCACGCCCCCGTAGAAGTCACGATTCATCGTTCCGGCGACGGCGTCGGCCCCATCTCTGACCATGAGATGGATCGGATTGAAGCGGCCGAGAAAACCGGTCTGCGGGCCCTCGTCGTCATACGGCAGCGCCATAGAGATGGTTGTCCCACGGGTAACCAGCGAGGCGGCATTCACCACCATCTCCCTGGTGACCAGGTTGAGGGTTCCCTTCTCGTCGTCGGGGCCCCACCGGCCCCAGTTGCTGTGCCGATCGCTCAACTCGCGGACCGTATCGATGTTTGGTGTCGCCATTTCTCTTCTCGCTGCGTTCTAACCCGGCAGGGCCGTGCATGGTGCACGATATATGATCAGGCGGCGCAGACACCAACGCGGGAGCAATGGACTACCAGCCGACCCCAGAGCAGGAATTACTCCGGTCGACGGTGCGCGACTTCTGCGAGAACGAGATAACTCCCGAAAGTGTTCGTGAACATGATCGGGAGCATCGGGCACCTCGGCAGCTCTACGAGAAGCTGGGCCCACCGGGCTGGCTCGGGATCAGCATCCCGGAGGAGCACGGCGGCGGGGGAGCGGGAGCAGTGGAGGTCGCAATCCTTCTCGAGGAACTGGGCCGGGCTTTTCTCGACCTTTCCTTCTGGGTGTTCCGGACGGTCACCTGGGGAGGGTTGGCCATTTCCCGTGATGGGACCCAGGACCAGAAGGAGGAATTCCTGCCCCGGATCGCTTCGGGCGAACTCTCTGTGTGTTTCTCGCTGACCGAGCCCGATGCCGGGTCCGACGCCGCCTCGATAACCCTGTCCGCCGTCGAGGATGGTGACGACTACGTGCTCAACGGTCAGAAGGTGTTCACCTCCGGCTTCAAAGTGAGCGACCTCGACATCGTGGCCACCCGCACCTCGACCGAGGGGAAGAAGCACCACGGCATCACCAACTTCATTGTGGACACCGACAGTCCCGGCCTGGAGTGGCAGCCGATCGAGACCCTGGGTCATTGGCCGCTCGGCACTGCGATGCTCTACTTCACAGACGTGAGGGTGCCCAAGAGCCGGATGCTGGGCGCGCTCCACGACGGGTGGCGTGATCTGGGGGTGTACCTCCGATACGAGCGTCTCTGTCTCTC
The DNA here is from genome assembly GCA_051011455.1 of Acidimicrobiia bacterium. GTDB lineage: Bacteria > Actinomycetota > Acidimicrobiia > Spongiisociales > SHLN01 > SHLN01. Next base: position 9,010 of record JBPCTX010000187.1, read on the forward strand.
GGCGGCGAGAACCGGTGCCGCCGCGGCGGCTCTGGACGCCTCGGTGGCCTATGCCAAAGAGCGCAAGCAATTCGACAAGCCGATCTCTGAGTTCCAGGCGGTGTCGCACCGTCTGGCCGAGATGCAAACCAAGGTTGAGATATCTCAGATGCTGGTCTACCGCTATGCCTCGCGGCTCGACCGCGGGCTTGCGTCGGTCCGGGATGCGGCGATCCTCAAGCTGTATGCCTGTGAGGCATACAAGGACGTGGCCGACATGGGCCTGCAGGTGCACGGCGGGTATGGCTACACCACCGAATACGACCTGGAGCGCCACTACCGGGAGTCCCGGCTGGGCGTGATCGGTGCCGGCACCTCCGACATCCAGCGCAACATCATCGCTAAGACGATGGGCCTGTGACACCGGTCATCGACGCGGAGGCGAGAGCCTGGGCAGATCGTGAGTATCCGGACTTCGACTTCCCGGTGACGGCAACCGACATCGCTCGATTCGCTCACGCCACCGGGGAAACCAACCCGATCCACTTTGAGCGGACGGTGGCTGTCGAGCAGGGTCACTCCGATGTCGTGGCGCCGACCATGTTCCCGTACGTCATTCGTCAACACGCCTCGGCCCTGGTGAGCCACGACGAGCTTGAAGCAGACGGATCCCCAAGCTCCGACGTTCCGCCGCTGCCTACCAAGAGGGCAATGGCCGGAGAAACTGCGATCGAATTCGGTTCGCCGATAGTTGCCGGCGACACGATCACGGTTCGGAAGCGCCTGGCCGACATGTACGAGAAACAAGGACGGAGTGGCCCCCTGGTGTTCGTTGAGATGGAGTTCAGTTTCACCAATCAACGCGGCGAGAGGGTGGCCAAGGAGAGCTTCACGAGGATCTATCGATGAGTTCCCTCCCACCGGTTGGTGCCGAAGTGCCGGCGCAGTCACACAGCCCGACGGCGCTTGATCTCTTCAAATTCAGTGCCTCGGCCTGGCTCCTTCACCGCATCCACTACGACGTACCGTTCACCCTGGAGCACGAAGGCCATCCCGGACTGCTCATTCATGGCCCCCTCCAGGGGGTCTACCTGGCTCAGGCGGCCGAGGCCTACCTGACCGATGTGGCGCGGCTGCGCTCGATCACCTATCGCCACCTGGAGCCTGCCTACCTCGGCGACCGGTTGGAGTGCGGCGGAGTCGTCACCCGGTCCGATGGACAGGAGATCGACCTCGACCTGTGGGCCCGGAAGCCCGACGGCACCAGCACCACAACCGGAAAGGCAAGGTTCGTTCTTCGATGAGGACGACCGGCGCCCGGGTTCTCGCCGAGATGCTCGACGGCTACGGGGTTACCCATCTCTTCCATGTGCCGGCTGTGCTGCGCAGGACGATGGTGGAGATCGAGAAGCACACTTCGATCAACCGGGTGCGGCCGCACGGCGAGAAGTCGGCCGCCTATATGGCGGATGGCTACGCCCGGGCCTCGGGAAGGCCGGGTGTGTGCGCGGCCCAGGTGGTGGGTGCCCTCAATCTGGCCGCCGGTCTGCGCGACGCCCATCTGGCCCACTCTCCGGTGATCGCATTCACCGGAGGGCGGGATCCTCAAACCAAGTTCCGCAAGGTCTATCAGGAGGTTGACGACCTCCCGGCCTTTGACCCGGTGACCAAGATGAACGTGACGGTCGACGCCGTGGCGCGGATCCCGGACCTGCTGCGACAGGCGTTCCGGACAGCAACCACCGGCGCACCCGGCCCGGTTCACATCCAGTTCGCCGGCAACGAAGGCCAGATCGACGCCACCGACGCGGACCTGGAGGTCTACTGCGAGGAACAGTTCGCATCGGTGCCTCCGTTTCGGCCTGCTGCGGCCGACGCCGACCTGATCCGGGCAATCGAACTGCTGGCTCAGGCGGAGAGCCCCGTGTTTGTGGCCGGTGGCGGAGTCCGGGCCTCGGGTGCCGGGCCGGCGCTGGTGGCCCTGGCCGAGAGACTGGACATCCCGGTCGTCACCTCACTCAACGGAAAGGACACCATCGCCGACTCCCATCCACTCTCGGTGGGGGTGGTCGGTTCCTACTCGCGGGGCTCGGCCAATCGGGTGGTGCTGGCGGCGGACCTGGTCTGCTTCATCGGGACCGAAACCGGCGGGATGACCACCCACTTCTGGAAAGTGCCGCCCATCGGCACGCCCGCCATCCAGATTGACATCGAGCCCGAAGCTTTGGGACGCAACTATCCGCTCGAGGTGGCGATCAACGCCGACGCCCGCACCACCCTGAACCGGATGCTGGAACTGGCAGAGGACCCGGTTCGTCACGAGCAATGGGCGTCAACGGCGGCGGCTCATGAAGCCGGGTGGCGGACCGAGTATGCGCCACTGCTGGAGTCTGATGAGGTCCCTCTCCGTCCCGAACGGGTCTGTGCCGAGCTGTCGAACCTGGTGCCCGACGACGGCATCGTCGTCGTCGACACCGGCCATGCCGGGATGTGGATGGGTGGCATGTTCGACCTGCGGGCGCCCACGCAGTCCTATCTGAGGAGCGCCGGACACCTGGGTTGGGCATTCCCCGCCGCGCTGGGTGCCAAGTGCGCCGTTCCCGACCGACCGGTGGTCTGCTTCACCGGCGACTCCGGGTTCTGGTACCACGTGGCGGAGATCGAGACTGCGGTTCGGTGGGGCATCAACACCATCACCGTGGTCAACAACAACCACTCCGGCAACCAGTCCAAACGAGGGTTCGACCGGGTCTACGGCGGAACTCAAACCGACCAGGCAGCTGAGATGTGGGTATTCACCGACGTCAACTTCGCCCGGCTGGCCGACGATATCGGAGCGCTCGGCATTCGAGTGGAGCAGCCATCAGAGTTGGCGCCGGCGCTTCAGCGAGCGCTGTCGGCAGACCGGCCGGTGGTGATCGACGTCGTGACCGACATCGAGGCTCTCGCACCGTCCGCAGTCCAATAGCCGGACAAGTCAATCGCTCCGCCCTGGCTTCGCGCTCCTACTCGCGGGCCCGTACCTCGTCGAGGTCCACGACTGTGCCGGTGGCTGCGCTCTCCACGATCCCCTCCAGCACAGCAACGGCTTCAAGGGCCTCGGGTCCGCCGGTCTCTGGTGTCGTGCCGTTCCGAGCATTCCTCACGAACTCCTCGAGCTCATCCTGGATGGTGTCCAGGGTGTCGATCGGCTGTTCCGATCGCTCGACCTCGCCAACGGGCTGGAAATAGAAGCGTTCGCCGTCCAAATCGTTCCACGCCGCCGCCTCCGTGCCCCAAACTGCGGTTCGGCCGATGTCGGGGATAACCATCGAGGTCCCTAGAAAGGCGAGGCACCCGCTCTCGTACTCGAGGGTCGCGGTGGTGGCGTCGTCGAGTTTGCTGACTCCGATGTTCTGTCGGCTGAAGGCAGCCACCCGGGCGGGGCGGCCGAGCAAGTAATTGAGATTGTCGGCCATGTGAACCCCGAGGCCGGTCATACCACCGGCCGGGCTCTCCGCCGGGTCGCCCCGCCATCCGCTGCGGGGGTTGAGCCCCTTCGGGTAGGACAGATTCGCCTCGGCGTAGTGGGCGATGCCGAGCGCGCCGCTCTCGACCATCTCCTTGAGGCGCCGGTTGGCGGGCTGACGTCGACGGTTGTGACCCACCTGCAGTACGACCGCCGCTTTCTCGGCGGCTCTGATTGCCCGCTTTCCGTCAGCAACGTTGAGTGTGAACGGCTTGTCGACGAAAACGTGCTTGCCGGCCTCAGCGAATTCGCTAACCAGTCCGACATGGGTGGAGTGGGGGGTTGCCAGCAACACGGCCTCTACATCGGGATCTGACAAGACCTCGTCGATCGACCCGGCCGGCCGTCCACCGTAGTTTTGGGCGAAGGCCTCCCTAGTTTCGGGGGTTCGGGCGAAACCTGCGACGATCTCCATCCCGGCTCCTGCCGCCTTCCCGGCGAGCATTTCCCCCCATCGTCCCAGCCCTACAGACGCGACCTTGAGCGACTCCATCATTCCTCCGTGTGCGGTTGGTTGCTACCGACCTCCGAAGAAACGGGTACCGGTCGGTGATCGTTTGACCACGATATTGGCAATATGTATTGTACATTTTCCACAAGGACCCGGAAATTCACGCCATGCGGAGGGGCCCAGGCCCGATCTCAGGCAGTGATCTGGATTACTGGAGGAGGAGTTCAGTGACTTTGAGAACGAGAAGGCGAGCGGGCCTACGATGGCTCGCATTACTTTTGGTAATGGCGATGGTGGCGGCAGCCTGTGGTGGCGATGATTCAGATTCATCCGACACGACCGCAGGAGGCGGTGACGGCGGTGGTGACGATCCAGTCACAATCGAACTGATCCTTACCCGTCCGTACTATGTGGCGACTGGATTTGTCGAGGCCATGCTGGCCGACCACAACATCGAGTTGATCGTGGACGTGCAGTCCAACGACGACATTTTGCAGCAGTTGCAGGCGAGGGTCGATGCGGGTCAGGATCTTCCCGATCTGCTCGGTGCGGAGGACTCGTTCCTCATGCCGGCGTTCGCTGAGTCAGGATTAGTCGGAGACCACTCAGCCTTCCAGGCCGAGTTTGAGGCCGAGGATCCCGACCTGTACGGCCAGCTCTGGGATGACGTGTGGTCCGAGACCGACGGAATCGGTGCTTCGATCACGGCCAACTTCGACGCTTTCTACTACAACGTGGAATGGCTCGACGAAGCCGGTGTCTCACTTCCGTTTGACAGCTACGACGATGTGATCGCAGCGATGCGTGCCCTGAAGGCGACCAGGCCGGATTCGATTCCGCTCACGGTCCAGGCCAAGGCAGGCGACGGTGTGACCACGCTCAAGACAATGCTGGCGGGGACCGGAGCGCCCTTCGATGGTGCAGTTCCCGACCTCACTTCGACAGGTGGCATGTACACCTGCCAGTGGTGGGTCGATGCTGCGACCGAGGGTCTAACCCCGGCCGACGCAGTCGCATGGGGTGAGGACGAGTCTCGTGCCGCCTTCACCAGCGGCAACGCAGGGTTGATCCTCGACGGCTTCACCACAGCCGGCGACTTCAACGAGATACCCGACTTCGACTACCCGGACCAGTGGAATCTCACGCCGCCCGCGGGCAAGGGAGGCCCGGCCGGCACCGAGGGTGTCATCCTGGCAGCTGCCAGGACCTGGGGAATCATCGAAGGAACCGAGCACCCGTATGAGGCCGGTTTGGTGATCAGGGCCATCGCTGAGACGCAGTGGCTGGTTGGTCAGGCTTCTGAAGGTGGCGTGCCCGCACGTCAGACGGAGTTCATCGACAGCGCAGAGGCGCTTGAGATCTGGCCGTTCTTCAACTCCGATCTGAAGGGCGCCTACACAGCGGCCGTCCCTCAGCCCGCAGGTGAGAACGCAGGCGAGGTCGAAGCGATCCTCGAGCAGTTCTTCGGTGAGATCGTTTCGGGTCAAAGCGACGACTGTGGCGAACTGACGAGCAAGTACCAGGCTCAGTTGGACGAAGCCTGATAAGACAACGGTGCACCGACGAGTACACCGG
>JBPCTX010000188.1:0-2670 GCA_051011455.1 Acidimicrobiia bacterium
GGCCAGGGCTCGAACCTCGACGGGCGCCGAGGTGAGCGTCCCGGTGGCCACCCGCCCCCATCCGAAGGAAACCCTGATCCTGCGACTACAGGACGAAGGAGTGCTGGGCCTCACCGAGTGACCGAGACCGTACCCGCCAGGACGGCAGCTACCGCACTACCTGGGACTTCCTGCTGATACTTGCCGACAATTCGGCCTGACGGGCCGCTCCGCTCAGGCTTCGACGTCTGCCTTGAGCCGGGACAGGCCCCTCTCGAAGTCCTTGCCGACCATCTTGTCCATCGACATGAACACGCTCATGATCCGGGAGAGGAAGTTGTGGTCACCCGTCATCGTCCAGGTGACTTGCGTTCCCTCACCAGACGGCTCGAGGCTGAAGGCCGTCTTGTTGCGGGCCTTGAAGGGCTTGAGGAACTCGAGGTCGAGCGCCACATGGTCCGGCTGGTTGGCCTCGGTGATGGTCATGTTCCCCTGGCCGACCTTGCGGTTGCCCTTCCACGAGTACGACGCCCCAACCCCGGCGTCGGGGCCGTCGTAGGACTTCGCCATCGACGGATCCGCGTCTTCCCAAGGAGACCACGACTGCCACTTGTGAAGGTCCACAATCTTGTCGTATACCTCTGACGCGTTCGAGTTGATAGTGATGGAGCGTTGCACCTGGTAGTCGGCCATCGGGTCCCCTTTCTGGCTGGCGTTGGAGCCTACTCCGGCATCCGCTTCCGTAACCGAGTGGTCTAGCTCGAAGGGGTCCTGGCGGTCTTGCAAGATTCTTGTCACCCGAGCCGGGTTCAGGCTCGTCTGTAGGGGTAGGTAACAATCGACCCGAGAAAGGGAGCGAAAGTGGAAGGCATCAAGAGATATTGGATCACCGGACTAGCTGTGTTGCTGGGTGTGTTCCTGTTGTTCCTGGCAGTCGCCATCGCCATAGACCCCGACGAGCAGGCCACCTCCACCGCCGAGCAAGCCTTTGGTGTGGTTGTCGACGGGGTTCTTGGGCTCTCACTCCTCGGAGGTCTGTGGCTCTTGCGTCAGGGACGCGGCAACCAGTCCGTGGCGTTGGGAGCGGTCGCTTTGGGAGCCGTGGGAGGAATCATCTGGTTCTGGATGATCTTTCCGCCAGTGATCGCGCTGGTGGTGATCTGGTTCGGAGTCATCAGACGAGGACTGGTGCGTGAGCTGGTTGCTGCCTGACTGAACCCGGCGGACAACTCGCCTGCCCTGGCACAATAGGTACATGGCAGTTGGTCGGGCAGAAAGACGCCGGGATAGATCGCGGCAAGTGACCGAGCTCTTCGGTGATGTCCAGGGAGAGACCGCTCTCGACCTGCTGGAACTAACCGAGTTGGCGTGGCACGACTGCTACGGAGACGTCACCCCGCCCGACGACATCATCGACGACATGTTGCTGCTCAGTGAGGGGAGTCTCGAGGGGCTCGTACGGTCCGCCCGGCTGGCCGTGACCGATTGGCGCGATCTCAGGGTCGCCGCCGACAAATACCGCCAATCTCAACCCGGCTGACCGGCCCTCAGCCCCAGCCCAGTTCCCGAAGACGGTCATCGGAAATGCCGAAGTGGTGGCCCACCTCGTGAATGACCGTGGTGGCGATCCGGTGGCGGAGCGCCTCCTCGCTGTCGGTGATACGCAGGTGCGGCCCCTGGAAGATCGTGATGCGATCCGGCATCACTGCGGCGTAGGAGGAGGGAGACCGGTTGGTCAGCATCACTCCCTCGTACAGTCCGAGCAACCTGCCGGCGTGCGGCTTCTGCTGTGCGGCCGTCGGCCAGGCTTGCACCACTACCGCCACGTTCTCCATGTACTCGGCCAGCTCTTCAGGGATCGAGTCAAGGGCCTCGGCCACCAGTTCCTCAAACCGTTCCCGGGACACCTTCATCGCCATCGAACCAGGTTACGAAGGCCGGTCGGTTGAGAGGCCGGCTAGCCGGCAGAGCTTGCGATCGGAACCGCCAGCTCCTCGTTGACCAACCGCAGATGATGGGCGCTGAACCCTCGCAGGTCGGCCAGTTGGCGGGCGCTCAAGCGGTCACACACCCACTCCCAGTGCAATGACACCCAATCTCCGGTGGCGGCTTCGACTCCCGGCGACGGTCGCACCGTCTCCAACCGGGATCCTCCCAGCCGCAGGACCGACCCTTCCCACACCAGCGGACGGGACCGCACCCGGATCTGATCACCCTCCACCGACTCGACTCTGCCCCAACGTATGCGGCATTGATCCAACACCTGCAATGGCTCGGCAATCCGGCCCTCCCGCATGAGCCCAACCCACGGATAGACCGCAAACACATGGAAGCTGTGATGGGCCAGGCCGCCCGCCCACACCGCCTCGGCCACCAGATCCCATTCCCTTCCGGCTCGGCTTCGGAATCGTTCTGTTACAGAGCGCCCCAACCGGGCCATATCCACCTGCATCAGAAGCCGATTTCCAACCCAGTAAGCCTCGACCACCCGGCGATCGAGAGGATCCGGTATGCGGGCAGCGGCGGCGATCAGCTCCAGATAGGGGTAGGCACCCTCGAAGGCAGTGATCATCTGTCGCAAGCCCGGATCGGCTACTCCAGAGGCTCCGTAACCGGCCAATGCTTCGACGTCGTCCGGACCGCAGTAGCCCATCCGGTTGGGCGGATAGGCATATCGCACGAAGAGGCCGG
>JBPCTX010000189.1:0-4235 GCA_051011455.1 Acidimicrobiia bacterium
GAAGGCCACCACCGAGTTTGCGACCGGGGGGATTGCGTTGACGGCCAACACTCCGCTTGCCGTGATCGAGACATCGCCATCGAACACCACGCCGCCCTGGATGTCCAGCCTGGCCTTGACGCTCAGACTGGGGCAGTCGATGTGCCAGTTGCCTGCCGGCAGCACGGTGTCTGTTTGGAGGTTGCAGGAGTGCCCGGCACCGGTGTAACTACTCCAACCCACCGGCGTTCCGCTGGGTCCGATGGCGGCCACCAGGTTGTCGATGTGGGCCGGCTCGCCTTCCAGGCAGCCGTCGATGTCATAGGAAGCCGGGTAGCTGGGCTTGCAGTTGTAGAGATGATCGAGAGGCTCTCTGGTTATTCGGCGCGACATCGATGTCGGGAGGGGTGCGATGGTGCCGGCTCCGCTGCTGCAGATGGGCGGGGCGCAGCCCGGTCCGCTTGCTCCGAACACCCTGGTCTCGCCACACCCCTGGCCGGCGGGCGGGCCGGGCAGCTCTCCCGGGCAGCCGGGCGGGCCGTCGGCGATGATGGTGGCGGGTCCGCCTTTGGTTTCCATGGCGGAGCCACAGGATCCCGTCGCCGAGGTGTCCAGGGCGATCTGGCCGGGCAGCAGCTCGCCGGTGTCGGGATCCACCACCGAGCCGACTGCAACTCCACCGTTGCCGTTGGCGGTGAGCACGTCGCAATCGGTCCGTTCCAGGAGCAGCAAGGCAACCGTCGCCTGGCGGTCGTTGCCGCTGATCACCTTGGCGACGGCGTGCACCTCGGTGGTCTGAGTGTCGATACCCATCAGGCGGGCGAAGAACGTCTCCCGTTCGATGCTGGCGGCCACCGCAAATCTCTGGCATTGCTCACCGTCGGCGGCCACCACCGCCTGAGGCCCGGCACCGATCGCCCCTGCATCCATATAGGTGCTGGAGTCCGGGACCGGATAGGTGATGGTGACGGTGACCTCCCCTGCTGTGCCGGAAGTCGTGGCGGCCGGCGTGGTGTCGTCGCAGGTGGGGGGAAGAAGGTTGCAGTTGGTGCCCGCAAACGAGGCGGTGTTTGGAACATTCAGCGCCGTGGAGGCCAGGGCGGTTTCACACGCCGCTACCGGATCGTTGTCGCCGACATCGAAGACCGCCGAGGTGGCGGCCGCGTCGACCGCCTTCTGTCCGGCCGAGCGCTCATTGCGGAGCGCTCCCAGGTCGATGGCCAGGGCGGCCAGGAGCGCAAGAACGAGAACGCCGATGGCGCTGATGATCAGAGCGGCTCCCCGGTCCTGCTTGATGAGCCGTCCGATGGCTCTCATGGGACTCTCTCAAACCTGATGGTCGAGTCGCGGGTCAGGCTGATCGTGTTGGTGAAGAACAGAACATTGAGATCGGCATCTCGCACCAGCCGGACTTGAACGCGGCGTTCGTCATCCGGCCGACCGTCAGGGAAGCAAGTCGTTCCATCCGCGACGATGTCGCGGTTGCCGATGTCGTCGAGCGTCAGCATGGTCGTGGAGTCGTCGGCGCTGCCCCCGTTGGGGTGGACGTAGGCAACGCACACCTCCCGGCCCGGTACCCCATTGTCCAGATCGCCGGTGGCAGATGAGATCGCAACGTCCACCACCTGGTTGAGCCAGGTGCCCATGTCGGGGTCGACCGGAAGCGTGGCCCCGAAGCGGGCCGTCTCGCGGGCTGCGTTGTTCAGGGACAGGCTGTTGCTGAAGGCGAGGGCGGCAGTGACGGTTCCCAGCAACAGCGCGGCCAGGATTGGCAAAACGAGAGCGAACTCCAATAGCGATGCGCCCGCCTCGTGGCGCGAGCTTACGGAGCGTGTCGTCACGCCAACTTCAGATCCCGCCCCGCCGATTTCCGCCATTGCCCCAGTGTAAAGAGCACGCGAAACCAATGCCTTATTGGCGGCCGGACGGGTCATGATCGTGAGGCGTCAGACGTGGAACAATGCTGAATGGCTCTACGCACCGAAACTGCTGACCACTTCGCGGCATTCAGCGAGGCCATCGGCGATGAGGTCCCCCTCTACAGCCGGATTTCGGAGTTGATCGTGGACGACCCGGAGCTACTGGAGCTGGCAGGACGCGCCCGTGCCGGCCAGCCGCCGCCCAACATGCTCTTCGCCGCGGTCCAGTACCTGCTCGGGACCGACGACCCGCTTGCCCCCTGGTATCCGGCGTTATCGGGTCCCGACGTCCCCGTTGACGACCCCTACCCGCTGTTTCGGGACTTCTGTTTCGACCGCAGATCAGAGCTGGTTGATCTGATCAGCACCCGACGAACTCAAACAAACGAGGCGGCCCGCTGTATCGCCCTGCTTCCCGCCCTGGCGCACGCCTACGGCCTGGTCGATCAGCCCCTCTCGCTGTTCGAGATCGGTAGCAGCGCCGGACTCCTGCTCGCTTTCGATCGGTATCGGTACGACTTCGCCGGCAGGTCATGGGGGCTGCCCGAATCGCCGGTGCACCTGGAAGCCGAGGTCAGGGGGTCCGAGCCACCACTGCCTCCGCGACCACTGCCGATCAGCAGACGGTTGGGGATCGACCTGCATCCGGTGGACCTGACCGACGATTCGCAGGTGCGCTGGCTGGGGGCACTGGTATGGCCGGGACATGAAGAGCGCCGCCAACGGCTGAGAGCGGCCGTCGACCTTGTGGCCTCCGATCCTCCTTCCCTGGTGGCCGGCGATGCTCTCGACGTGCTGCCCGCAGAGATCGCCGCCGTCGGCCGGGATGAGGTGCCGGTGGTGTTCCACAGCTTCGCTCTAATCCAGTGGACTCCAGAAGCGCGGGCTGAGCTCGACGACCTCCTCCAACGAGCCGGCCGGCGGGTGATTCGGATCTGGCTGGAATGGTTTGGCTATCGCCGGAGCCTTCCCATCATTCGGGTTGTCGACTACCGCCCCGGCTCGGTCACTGGTGAAACTCTTGGCCGGTTCCACCATCACGGCCGCTGGCTCGAATGGGGCTGGAGGCCGCCTATCGATCCACAATCGTGAGGTCGGGGAGGTAGGTCCGCACTGTCGGGTAGGCCAACTCAACCGCCGGCTCGGCATCTAGCTTCTCGAGCAACGATCGCCAGATGGTGGTGTCGACGTGCCGTCGCGATCGCACCGGAATGATCGCCCGGCCCGTGATCACGACTCCGCTGTCTCTCACGCTGACGTAGGTAGTCGGGGTCAGGTGGGTGTACCGGATCTGATACTCGGTGGCCGCTTCCCTTATAGCCTTGCGGGCCTCCTCGGAGGCCATGGTGGGGGCGTGTTTCTCCAACGCCTCATTCATCAAGGCTTCAGCTCGCTTCCAGTCGGACTCGAACGTCACCAGCATCGGGATTTCATGCCAGATGTAGGGGAAGCCTTCTGTGTAATTGGCAAGCGGTTGTGCAAAGAGCAGCCCGTTGGGGATCTGGATGATCCGTCCCGTCGACTGATCGGCGTCGACCCAGCCCTTGATCTCGAGAATCGAAAACCGTTGGGATCTGACGTCGACGACGTCACCGGCCTGACCGGCGATCTCGACCCTGTCACCGATCTTGAAGGGACGTCGTAACAGGATGTAGCCCCAGCCGGCGAAGTTGCGCAGAATATCGGCGAGGGCGATGGCGATACCAGCCGAGACCACACCGATCCAGGCCCCGACATTGCTGACCTGGAACCAGACGAAGGTGATTACCAGCAGGACGACAAAGGTCCCGCCGTAGCTGGTTGCCTTCTGGGTGCGGTACCAGATCTCGGTGTCGTCGATGCGCCGGCGCACGACTCGCAGGACCAGGAATCGAATGATGATCGCAGCCACGACCACGCCAAGCGTCACCAGCAGGCGCACCTGGCACTGCTCCGGATCGGTGAAGAAGTCGCCCATTCGAAGGGGAGCGTAGATCCCGGATCACCCGATTCGCGGGATCAATCAGGGCCCGGAAACCCCACGCGAAAACTTCTCATAAGACGCGAAAACTAAGTAGCCCCTGGGTTTGACGGGAGGTGGCTCACCTCGTAAATTCACTCAGGTGTTGGGGGAAACCCCGGCACACTCCAAAGGCCCGACAGGGTCGGAGGAGCGGCTTCGCTGGACGCCCCGCAAGGGGAACGGCCAAGAGGGCCTTCGGGCTCACTCGGACGCTGGCGAAGCCACTACCTCGAAGGACGGTTTCGGCCGGACGGAGAGGTCCCTCACCGGGAGGCTTCGGCTGAACGGAGAGGATCGGAGCAGCCCTCGGGCCGTTTCGGACGGAGGCCCCGGAG
>JBPCTX010000190.1:0-9128 GCA_051011455.1 Acidimicrobiia bacterium
CGGCCATCATGACCGTGCCCATGCTCGGGCTGGCGGGGGCCGCGGCCGTGGCCGGATTCATCAACGTTCCCGGCATCACCGACTGGTTCTACGAGCTGGTGACAACCCGGGTGGTTTCCTCCGAGCTGCTTGGCGAGCACGCCACCAGCTTCGATTGGACGGCGCTCGGGCTTGGCGTGCTGGCGGGAGTCGCCGGCATTGCCGTTGGCTACCGGCTCTTCTATCCCGACGCCGCCACCCAGGAGGAACGCGACCGGCTCTACATCCCCGGGCTGTGGCCGGTGTTGGAGAACAAGTACTACATCGACGACCTCTACATGAACGGCATCGTCAACCCGATCAAGGGCCCGGTTGCCCGCTTCATCAATTGGACGAACAGCTACATCATCGACTTCGTCGTCAACCTGGTCGGCGCGGTCACCCGCGGTCTTGGCCGGTTCGTCTACGGCGGCCTCGACCAGCGCGGCATCGACCTGGCCATCAATGAGGCGGGGGCGGGCGCCGGGTTCCTGGGGAGCAAGCTGCGCTACATCCAGACGGGCAAGGTTCAGCAGTATGCGGGGGTGCTCTTCGCAGGCACCATCGTGCTCGTCATCGGTTTTTGGATCAGCATCACATAGGAGGAGAGCGGTATGGAGTGGTTTGATAACGGCTGGGGACTCAGCCTGGTGGTGTTTACACCACTGGTCGGAGCTCTTGCCCTGCTTCTGGTGCCCCGCAAAGAAGAAGAAACCGCCAAGTGGCTCGCTCTCCTCACCGCCGCCGCGTCGCTCTTCTTTGCCGTGGCTGCCGCCGCCCGCTTTGACTACGGCGACGCCGGAGCCCTGCAACTCGGTACCAAGCTCAGCTGGATTCCGGCCATCGGATCCGACTACGAGATTGGCATCGACGGCATAAGCCTGCCGATGCTGGTCCTGTCGGCTGCCATCGTCGTTCTGTCGATCGTGTACTCCTGGGACCATTGGCCCGAGCCGCACAACCCCAAGGGATTCCTGGCTCTGATTCTGTTCCTGGCGACCGGGATGGCGGGAACGTTCGTGGCTCACGACCTGGTGCTGTTCTTCATCTTCTTCGAACTCGTCCTGCTGCCGATGTACTTCATGATCGGAATCTGGGGAGACCGCTCCCGGATCAAGTTGCCCGGCTTCAACAAGGAAGTCGAGACCAGGCTGTATGCCTCGATCAAGTTCTTCCTGTTCACGCTCTTCGGATCCGCCTTCATGCTGCTTGGTTTTCTGGCCCTGCGGTTGCGGGGCGGCACCTTCTCGATTCCGGAGTTGGCCGACCTGGGGGCCGGTGGCGCATTCACCGGCACGTTCGCCTTCCTGGTATTCGGAGCCCTCTTCCTGGGGTTTGCGGTCAAGGTCCCGATGTGGCCTCTCCACACCTGGCTCCCTGATGCTCACACCGCCGCGCCCACTGTTGGATCGGTGCTGCTGGCTGCCATCTTGCTGAAGCTCGGCTCCTATGGCTTCATCCGGATCGCCATCCCGATCCTCCCTCAGGAGGCGAAGGCGTGGGCGCCGGCCATTGCCATCCTGGCGGTGATCGCCATCGTGTACGGTTCGCTGGCCTGTCTGGCCCAGACCGACATGAAGCGTCTGATTGCCTTTTCATCGGTCGGTCATATGGGCTTCGTCATGCTCGGGATCGCCACCCTTACGCCGGTCGGGATCACCGCCGCGGTAATCGGGATGGTGGCCCACGGTGTCATTACCGGCATGCTGTTCTTCCTGGCCGGTTCCATGCAGCATCGCTACCACACCAGGGAGATGGCCCGGTTGGGCGGAAACCTCAAGCTGATGCCGATCCTCGGAGGCATGCTGGGCTTCACAGCCATGGCCTCGCTTGGTCTCCCCGGCTTGGCCGGCTTCTGGGGTGAGTTCATGGCGCTGCTGGGCAGCTATGAACCACTCGACGGCCTCAACCTGGGCGTCTTTCGCACCGCGATGGTGATCGGAGCCATCGGCACGGTCCTCACAGCCGGCTATCTGCTGTGGATGCTGCAGAAGGTCAACCTGGGAGAGCCAAAAGCAGAGTGGGATGGACACGAGTTCCACGATGTGGATCGCTTCGAGTTCGCCGCCTGGATCCCACTGCTTATCTCGATTGTGGCGATCGGCGTGTATCCCAAGATCGTCACCGGCGCAGCCAACGACGCGGTGCAGGCTCTGATGGATAAGGCGTTCTTCTAGGGCCATGTTCGACTACCACGCCCTCGCCCCGGATTTCATAGTCGGCATAACCGTGCTGGCCGTGCTGGGCGCCGACCTGTTCCTGCCGGAGGGACGCAAGTGGCTGTCGGCGGTGGTGGGGATCTTCGGGCTAACCCTGGCCCTGATACCGATCTTCACCCTGGCTGCGTCAGGCGAAGGTGCCAGGGCGATGTTCGACGGTTCGTATGTGGTCGATGACTTTGCCCTCGTCCTCAAAGTCTTCTTCATCCTGACCGGCTACCTGGTGCTGTTGATGTCCGTTGCCTACATCGAGAGTGACCGCTACTACGAGGGCGAGTACTACTTCCTGCTGCTCGCCTCCCTGCTGGGGGGCATGGTGATGGCATCCAGCCGGGATCTGGTCACGCTCTTCGTCGGCCTGGAACTGGTTTCGGGCCCGGCTTTCCTGCTGGCCGGCTGGCGGAAGGGCGACACACGCTCGAACGAGGCGGCCCTCAAGTTCTTCGTCATCGGTGTCCTGTCGGCAGCCATTCTGGTGTACGGAATGTCGCTGGTATACGGCATGACCGGATCGCTCACGTTTGAAGGAATCGGCGAGGCCTCGGCAGCTATGGCGGAGGAGCCGGTGTTCGTTCTGGGGATTCTGCTGGTGCTGGTGGGATTTGGCTTCAAGGTGGCAGCCGTACCCTTCCACTTCTGGGCTCCTGATACCTACGAGGGTGCTCCTACCCCTGTGACTGCCTATCTGTCGGTCGGCTCCAAGGCAGCCGGCTTCGTCGGGATTCTGCTGGTGGCTTACCTGGCGTTTGCCGGAGCCGCCGACATCTGGGGACCGGCTCTGTGGATTCTGGCCGCGTTATCGATGACGGTCGGCAATCTGGTTGCACTGCGGCAGGAGAACATCGTCCGCCTGCTCGCATACTCCTCCATCGCCCACGCCGGGTTCATGCTCGTGCCCTTTGCAGCGGCCGGATTGGTGGAAGGCGACAGCCTCAACCAGGCCTTCGAGGCGACCGTCACCTACGTGCTCATCTACGGGATCATGAACCTCGGCGCCTTTGCAGTTGTCATCGCCGGAGCCCGCAGAACCGGCAGCGGGCAGATTCGGGACTGGGCCGGCCTTGGCTCGTACGCTCCGGGTATCGGAATCCTGTTGACGATGTTCTTCTTCTCGCTGGCCGGCATACCGCCACTGGCCGGTTGGTACGCCAAGTTCGTCATGTTCCTGGCCGTCCTGCAGAACGCCAACGGCTGGACCGTGGCATTGGCGGCCATCGCCGCGGTCAACGCCGTCATCGCCCTCTACTACTACGCCAGGGTGGTGCAGTCGGTGTGGATGGATCCGGCCCCGGAGGTGATCGCTCCCGAGCCAGAGCCCAAAGGTGTCGCCCCCTCGCTCGCTCTCGCGTTCGGGATCCTGGCCATTGCCGTCGTCCTGGTCGGTGTCTTTCCGGAGGCGATTGGCCAGTTCGCCGAGGCTGCCAGTTCGATCGCCGGCGGCTGAGACACCCGGAAGCTCCGGCCCTAGGGTGCCCCGATGAGTGACGACAACCCGGGACCCGCCGGCGTCAAGCAACAAGTCCTTGATCGGATCGGCGATTCCGGCCCGATGCCTTTCGACGAGTTCATGCGATTGGCCCTGTATGGACCGGGTGGTTTCTTCGCCGGGGAAACCCTTCGCTCCGTCAAGGCCGGGGACTTTCTCACCAGCCCGGAGGTAAGTCCGCTGTTCGGCGCCACTCTGGCCTCCTTCGCAGCTTCTGAGCGGGATCGCATCGGTGAGCCGTTCCGCGTGGTGGACGTCGGCGCCGGCTCCGGCTCGCTGTTGTCATCGCTGCTGTCGGAGGAGGCGATCGAGGCCTGGGCGGTGGAAGTCTCGCCCCCGGCCCGGGCCCAGCTGGAAACGCTGCTGCCCGCCGACCGGGTGGTCGGCGATCCCGAGGATGGGGTTGGTCGGGGAGTGGTCATCGCCAACGAACTGATCGACAACCTGCCGATGGCGGTGGCCGTCCGGCGCGGTTCGGGCTGGGCCGAACTGATGGTGGTGGCCACGGCCGGCCAACTCGAGATGACGGAGATGGAACCGAGGCAGGAAGTCGCCGATTGGGCCGAGCGGTTCTCGGGTCCGGTTGACGAGGGCGGTCTGGTTGAGGTTCAGCTGGAGGCGGCCGACTGGCTTGGTGGCGTTCTCGAGCTGATGGGTGAGGGAGCACTGGTTGTGATCGACTATGGCGCTACTGCTGACGAGTTGGCGAGCCGCCGGGTGACGGGGACTCTTCGTACCTACCGGGCCCATCATCTCGGGCCAGAGCCGCTGGCCGAGCCGGGCCTGACCGACATCACTGCCGACGTCAACTTCACCGCCCTGATGGAGACAGCGGCCGCAGCCGGGCCATCCGTCGACCTGCACCGCCAGGACGACTTTCTCGTGTCGTGGGGCTTGCGCGATGCAATCAGCCGACTGCGGGAGGAAGAGCTGCGATTGGCCCGGTCGGGAGATGAGCTGGCCAGGCTGCAAACCCGGTCCCACCTGACCGGTGCTGAGGCTCTTCTCAATCCTCGTGGCCTGGGTGACTTCCGGGTGCTGGTCGCCCGCCTCTGAGGTCAGTGGTCGCCCATCCGGTCGGCGGCGACTCGCCGCACCATTTCAGCCGCACCGGGCGAGGGGGCGAGAAGCGCCTCGAACTCGTTCCGGTCGAGACTGAGGGTCAGTGTCGGAGTGACTGCCCGGACCGTGGCGTTGCGAGGAGCGTCGTTGAGGAAGGCCAGTTCGCCGAAGAAGTCGCCATCTTCGAGGTGGGCCACTACCTCGTCGCCCGACTCTCCGGGTTGGAGCACCTCCGTCACGCCGCGAGCGATCACATGGAACCGATCGGCCGGTTCGCCTAATTGGAAGATGTCCTCGCCGGCGACGAAGTGATCTGGCGCGAACTCGTCCGCCAGAATCGACAGATGCTGCTCGTCCATCTCGGAGAAGAGGGGGATCGCTTTGAGGCGGTCAGGAGTGATCTGAGCGGCCCGCCCGTCGGCGCTGACCGCGAACCCGTCCTGCTTTTCCCACATCTCCTGGAAGTGACTTCCGGAAGCTTGCAGTTGATCAAAGGACCCTTGCTCGACCGGCCTCCCGTCGTTCATCACCACAATGAGGTCGGCATCGGCCGCAGCCTGGAGACGATGGGTGACCGACACAACGGTCCTGTCGCGGCTGAGGCGGCCAAGAGTCTGGATGACCGCGGCCTCGGTGGCCGGATCGAGTGCCGAGGTCACCTCATCGAGTAGCAGCAGTTGCGGCCGCCGAAGAACGGCCCGGGCGATTCCGACTCGCTGGCGTTGGCCGCCCGACAGCCGCCGGCCCGCCGAGCCAACCCGGGTGGAGAGACCTTCAGGCAATCTGGCCGCCACCTCACCGAGCCCGGCTTCCTCGGCCGCCGCCTCAACCTCGGCGTCGGTTGCTTCTGGTCTGGCCAGGCGGATGTTCTCGCGAAGCGTCTCGCTGAAGAGGAAGGTGTCCTGGAAGACCACGCCGAGTTGCGAGCGGTAGTCGGCCTGGTCGACCTGCCTGAGGTCGATGTCGTCGACCAGCACCTCGCCACTTCCGGGGTCATAAAACCGCAACAGCAGGTTGAGCAGGGTGCTCTTGCCGGAGCCGCTGGGGCCGACCAGGGCGATGCGGGATCTGGCCGGCAACTCGAGCGTGACCCCGTCCAACTGCAGATCGCCGTTGCTCCCATAGCTGAAGCTGACATCGTTGAAGCGAATGCCTGTAGCGATCTGCGGAGCCGGGAGGGGGCTGGCGGCCTCCGGCACCACCGGCCCGGCGGCCAACAGCTCGTCGATTCGGCGAATCCCGCTTCCGGCCACTGTGATCTCGGGCAGAACTTGACTGCCGATGACGGTGACTTCCCATGTGAATTCGGCCAACAGAGCAACGAACGCAGCGAGGGCGCCGGGGGCTAGATCTCCGTTCAGAGCTAGAACCGCTCCGACCGCAACGATGGCCAATTGCACGAAGGAGACAGCGAACTCGGAGCCGACTGCCAGCAACTCGACCCTGAAGTTGGCGGTGGTGGACCCGCTCCTCAGAGCATCGATGCGTGCCTGGAAGCGTTCCAGGGCGCGCCGGTGCAGACCGTAGGCACGGATCACCGGCTGGGCCGCCAGGTTCTCATGCACCTCCTCGATGACTCCGCCGATCAGCTTCTTCTCGGTGTCGAGAGCTTCGGACGGCTCCGGTGTCAGCTTTCTCGCCGCCCCCACAGCCACTGGCATGGCCACCAGAGCCAGCACAGTCAGACGCCACTCGAGGGCTGCCATGACCGGGATGAACATTCCCAGCGCCAGGATGCTCTCGAGTGCCCGGGCCGGCGAAGTGACAACACCTCTTTGCAGGTGCGCAACATCAGAAGAGAAGCGCGACAGGATGTCGCCCTGGTCGGTGCGAGCGTGGAAGCCGACCGAGAGCCGCTGCAGATGCTCGAAAGCGGCGGTACGCACGTCGGCCAGGATGCGAGCGGCTGTAGTGGCCGACAGGTACCCGGCGGCGACGGAGGCCAGTGAGCTGACCAGGTAGCCGACCAGCAGCAAGGCGACGATTCCGGCCGGCG
The DNA here is from genome assembly GCA_051011455.1 of Acidimicrobiia bacterium. Classification (GTDB taxonomy): domain Bacteria; phylum Actinomycetota; class Acidimicrobiia; order Spongiisociales; family SHLN01; genus SHLN01. Next base: position 6,782 of record JBPCTX010000190.1, read on the forward strand.
AATTGTCGGTCCCGCCCTCTACGACCCGGTCGATGATCAGCTTGACGCTCAGCGCCAGGATCACGGTGAAGAGCGGGCGCAGCACAAGAGCCAAGGCCAGGCCGAGAGCCAGCCACCTGTGTGGCCGCCACAGTGACAGAATGCGGCGGAGGGTCGCTCTCAACAGCTAGTGGCTCCGCCCTCGGCTAGCCGAAAGAGATCTCGCAGGCCTCGAGCGCGCCTCCCAGCAGAGCGGTGTCCTCGGGGGTAAGGACATAGTCGGCCGTGATTTTCGCCTCGAACTCGGGTCCGAGCTCTTCGCGCAGACACTCGATGTCCTCCTCTGAGAAGAAGCTGGCGGGGATGCCGAACGTGCCGAGAAGGATTGTCACCGCGTCCTGTGGCTCATCACTGCCCGGTCCGGCGTCTCCACCCGAGCCATCTAGCTCACTGAAGTCGACTCCGCAGACTTCGAGGCTGTAGGCGTCCAGCCGGTCGCCGGCTGCTTCCACCTCGGCCGTGTCGAGAGCACCGAACACGGGATCGCTGGCGAGGGCCTGAAGATCCCACTCCAACTCGTTGCCACGCTCGACGATGGAGCGGAATGCCTCGACCATGACGGCCGCGTCGTCCTCAATCTCGCGGGGAGCATGGTCTTGCCACTCTTCAAAGAGCCGCAGGTTGGTTTCGAAGAGTTCCTGGATCTCCTGTGGGGTCTTGCCGATGAAGTTGAAGTCGAGCCCGGACTGCTCCTCGAAGCCCTGGCGGACTCGGTCGCAATAGTCAGAGTCGCTGTCCCCGGAGACCGAGGGGGGTGCGGTGGTTGTGGTGGTCGTCGGGTCTGAGGATCCATCCCCATCTGATCCGCCGTCGCTTCCACCGCCATCGCCGGCCGATGTCGTGGTGGTCGTCGGGTCATCGCCCGAGTCGTCGCCGCCGCCGCCACAGGCGGTTGCGACGAGTGCCAACGCCATGATGAAGGTGAGTGCCCGAAGGCGACGGAGCCAAGACATGCGATTCCTCCCTGATCCAGGGGCAGCAGCCTAGTTGGTGGGGAACCGCGGCCGCATCCCCGAGCGTCTGATCCACATGAAGCACCGCTTGTTGACTCTGGCCCTGCTGACGGTGGCGCTGGGGGCCTGTGGGGCTGCCTCTGAGGGATCCAACGCAACGTCGATTCCGGGCCCGGCATCCACTCCAGCCGAGATTGGGCCCATCGCGTCGGAGCCGGCAACTCCGATTGCGGACCGACAGGACAGCGCGGCCGACCGCTCCCGCTCGGCGGCCGAGCCGGCGCTTCTCCCGGTTCCGGTGCCTGTGCCCGACCCGCCTCCCAAGCCGGTGCGCGGTTTCCCGACTCCTCCCGCTCCCCGGGACCTTCCAACGCAGCCCTCGCCCCCTGCCCCCTCCGATCCGCTTTCGCGGTCGTTCATCGACGAGGCTGTGGCGGACCTGTCCCACAGGTTCGGGATCGACCCGTCGGTCATCGAGGTTCTGGACGCTCGTCCCGTCACCTGGCGCGACGGCAGTGTCGGGTGTCCCGAAGTCGGCCTGGCCTACTCGCAGGCTCTGGTTCCCGGCTCTCTCGTCGTGCTTCGGATAGGCAACGCCAGCTACTCGTACCACGCCGCCGACGGTGCATCCCTCTTCTACTGCCCCACCCCCCAAGCCCCCATAGAAGGAGCGGCATAACACCCGTTCCCCGTGACCCGTTCCCCGTGACCGGTTGCCCACCCCACCCGGCTCAGCAGTTGCGAAGCAACTGCCAAGGAATGGGACCCGAAGGGTCCCATTCCCGACCAAAGGGCGCCCCGAGGGAGGCGCCCTTTGTTGGTCTACAGGCCCCTTTGGCGCCAGCGGTTGGTCCGACGCTAAGGCACTCCGCCTGTGAACTCGTCCACGAGAGTAGTGGTGGCGGTGGCTGTTTGCCACTCTGAGCGTTGGCGTGTTTTCGCGTTCCGTAGCGGCTTTTCGCGCTCTGAGTTGAAGTCAAGGAACAGTGGCCCCACCGGCGACGTTGAATGGTTGTGACGGCCGGGAGGTACGATCATCCCATGAACAACAATCTCAAAACTGTCGGACTGCTGGCCGGGCTGGGTGCCATCATCGTGCTCGTTGGTCAGGTCCTGGGCGGAACCAGCGGAGCGATCATTGCCCTCGGCATCGCAGCAGTTCTCAACTTCGGCATGTACTTCTTCTCCGACAAGCTGGCACTGAAGGCTTCAAGGGCGAGACCACTCGACGAGAACGAGATGCCTCAGGTCACCTCCATAGTCTCCAAGCTGGCGCAGATGGAGGGCATGCCGATGCCCAAGCTCTATTACATCGACTCCCCCCAGCCCAACGCATTTGCGACCGGTCGCAGTCC
>JBPCTX010000191.1:0-15443 GCA_051011455.1 Acidimicrobiia bacterium
TTGACCACGACGGCCCCCGGGAGCGGCTCACCCCAGCCGAGCACAGTGCCCTCTGCTCCGGTTCTCTCCAGCAGGCTCTGGGCCGCCTGGGGACGGCGAGCGGTCACCGTGAGCGGTCGCCCTTCTAGCGCCAGCAGGGCGGCCGCTGCTGCTCCCCCGGCCCCCAGCAGCAGCACCGGCCCGTCGGACAGGCCACCCCACGCTCTGCGGATGCCTTCCACGTCGGTGCTCTCGCCCACGACCTCGCTTCCCCGGAGCCGCAGGGTGTTGACACTGCTGGCCCGGGCCGCGTCCGCACCGACCGAATCGGCCAGCTGATGGGCGACCCACTTATGGGGCATGGTCACATTGGCCCCGTCCAGCCGGCCATCGCGTAGCTCGGCTACCGCCGCTGCCATGCCTGCGACGTCTACCCGACGGGCCGTGTACTCCCCCTCGATCCCGGCCGCAGCCAGAGCCGCGGTGTGAATCCGAGGAGACAGCGAGTGATCAACAGGGTCGCCAAGTACCACAAGGTGAAGCATCACGAAGACGGTAGCTACCGTTGCCCGGTACCCGTTTCCCGTTGCCCGTTCCCAACACGCCGGGTAACTGGCACCGGGCGCCGGGCAACAGAGCGAACCGATGTTGCCGCCCCCAGCGCGGGAGCTAGATCACACCCTCTTCACGCGCTTTGGCGACTTTCGCGTTGTGCTCTTCGAGGGTTTCGGAGAAGCCGTGGCGGCCGTTGGGGTCGACCAGCACGTAGTAGTAGAAAGTGGTCTCGGCCGGATCGGCGGCTGCTTGCAGGGAAGCCCGGCGAATAGCTCCGATCGGGGTTGGAACCAGGCCGGCATAGAGATAGGTGTTGTAGAGAGAGTCGATCTGACGATCGGCTGCCAGGGGCGGTCCCCTCTCCCCCTTGGCGTACACAAGGCCGGCGTCGATGTTGAGACCCTGGCCGATCTCGAGGCGGTTGTAGATCACGCTGCTGATGAGGGGGCGGTCCTCGTCCAGCTTGGCTTCTGCCTCGATCAGTGAGGCAACGATCAGGGCGTCGTATATGGCTTCGTCGCTGCTGGTCTCGGGATCGTCCACGAAGCCCAACTCCTCCAGACGGGACCAGTCCACGGCAGCCACCCTGTCCTCCATGGTGGACACCAGGGTGCCGACGATGGTTTCAGGCGTGGCGTCGGCGAAGAACTCATACGTGTCCGGGAACAACAGCCCCTCCCAGTCGACCAGACGATCGCCGCTCATCGAATCCGGCATCAGGGTTGAGGTCACCCGACCCTCGAGTAGCGGAGCCGCCAGCACCTCTTCGGTGAACTCGGTCTGTCGTGACAGTGATCGCATGATTTCATCGATCCAGAGTCCTTCGATAACGGTCAGGCGGAATGTGGCGCCACCGGCCGGACCGCGCACTAGCTCATCGAGGACCGCGTCGATACTCATGCCAGTGGTCAACTCGTAGGTCCCCGCTTTCAGAGATGATGTCAACTGCTGCACGGCGACCTCATCGACGAATTCGACCGACGACTCGATGACGCCGGCCTCTTCCAGCAGCGCACCGATATTGCGGGCAGTTGACCCGGCCGGGATTTCGACCGTGACGGGCAGACCCGGCTCAATGATGGCATCTGCTTCCGGCCGCACGGTCTCGCCAGCCCAGGTCCCTACCTGGACGGTGGCCCAGGCGCCAACCGCTAAGAGAACGATGGCGACCAGGGGCCCCACCCAGAATGGGCGGCGGGGCGGTATCGGGTCGTACTGGGGAACGACTGTGACCTGCTGAGTCATGGTTGAGGGCATCGATGAGAATCTAGGTGCCCCTGCAAAATAACGGTGGCAGCCACTTTGTCGCGGATATCGCGCCGCTTTTCTCGACTCATGCCCCCGGCGATCAGAACGTCCTCCGCCACCTTGGTTGAGAAGCGCTCGTCGACCAGCGTCACCGCGATGCCGGTGTGGGCCTCGACGGCCGCGGCAAAGGCCCGGGCAGCCACCGTCGACGGGCTGTCTTCTCCCGACAGCGAAGTAGGAAGGCCGACAACGATCCCCTCAATGCTCTCTTCAGCCAGGATCCGGTCCAGAGCGGTCATTGCCTCCCCGGTAGGGATCACCTCGTAGGGCGTGGCGATCAGCTGGGAGGTGTCCGAAATCGCGACCCCGATCCGCTTGCTCCCATGATCAAGGCCGAGCAGCCGTCCCATTCAGAGGGAACTGAGGAGCGCTCGCAGGTCGCCGCCTGCTGCCTCCAGCGCCTCGTCCAGCTGAGATCCTTTTGGCCCCCCGGCCTGGGCGACCTCGTCATCGCCACCACCGCCGCCGCCGACCATGGAGGCCGGGCCGGAGATAACACTGCGGGCGGAAATCCCCTTCTCGACCAGGTCGGGAGACACCACGGCCACCAACTGCGCCTTGCCGTCCCGCTCGGTTCCCAGCACCACCACCGCCGGGGCCACCTTGTCCCGCGACTGGAACGCAAGCAACCGGAGGTCCTCGGGGGAAGCGCCCGGCACGGAGGCCACAACGATGGCGGCCCCGTCAACCCGTTCGGGGTCACTGGTCAGACTGCCGGCCGCCTCGGCCCGGTATCGATCCTCGAACGCCCCCAAGCGTTCTTCCTGGTCTTTGCTTCGCGAGAGGAGAGCTGTCAGGGCCGGCCCCACGTTGCCGACACCGGTATGGAGAGCTCCAGCCACGTCTTCCAACTCGGTCCGCAGCGCCACTATGTGCTGGTAGGCGGCTGCTCCAGTTAACGCCTCCACCCTCCGCATGTTCGAACCGATCGACGCCTCCGACGTGATGATGAGCGGCCCAACCTGGCCCGTTGTGACCGTGTGAGTCCCCCCGCACAATTCGCGTGAGAAGTCGCCGGCCTCGACCACCCGCACCGTCTCACCGTATTTGTCACCGAAGAAGGCGATCGCCCCCATCGCCTCGGCCTCCTGTTTCGAGGTCTCAAATGAGGTCACGCGAGCATTCTCGATCACGTGATCGTTGGCCAGTCGCTCGACCGCCGATAGCTCGTCGGCATCGAGGGCGGCATGGTGCGAGAAGTCGAAGCGGAGACGTCCGGCTTCGACCAGAGAGCCGGCCTGACGGGCGTGGTCTCCCAGGATTGATCGCAAGGCCGAATGAAGAATGTGGGTACCGGTGTGGCTCTTGCGGATGCGCTCCCGCCGGCTTCGATCGATCTCGGCGGTGGCTTCTTGATCTATCCGGAGCGTGCCTTTGGCCACCTTTACTCGATGGCTGTTGATTCCCTGGATGGCGAATTGCGTGTCGGACACCACCGCCGAGCCGGTCTCAGTCCAAATGGTGCCGGAGTCGCCGACCTGTCCACCTGCTTCGGCGTAGAACGGGGTGCGATCCAGGAAGATCTCGCCTTCCTCGCCTTCACCCAGGCTGTCGACCGGTTCGCCTTCGCGCAGCAGTCCTACGATCCGGCCCGAGACGTCATCGAAGTCGTATCCCAGAAAGTCGGTCAGATCCACATTGGACAGGACCCGCCGATACTCCTCGGCTTCGGCCGCAGCCCCGGTCCCCTTCCAAGCCTCGCGCGCCTGCTGGCGCTGCTTGGCCATCTCCGACTCGAAGCCTTCATGGTCGACCGGGATTCCCCGCTCTTCGGCAATCTCGCTGGTCACTTCGATGGGAAAGCCATAGGTGTCGTGCAACTTGAAGGCGACCGCCCCCGACAGGACTCCCTCTACCTTCGACAACTCATCGTCCAATAGAGTGCTGCCCGTTTCGAGTGTGCGGCGGAAACTCTCCTCCTCCCGGAGGGCGGCCGACAGGATGTGGTCCCTGCCCTGGTGCAACTCGGGATAGGCCTGATCCATCATGTCGATGGTGGCCTCGATCAACGGACTGGTCACCGGCTCTGTGCCGCCCAGGGTCCAGGCTCGTCGCACGGCCCGGCGGATGAGACGGCGCAGCACGTAGCCGCGCCCTTCGTTGGAGGGCACCACTCCGTCCCCGATCAAGAACGTCATAGCCCGGCCGTGATCGGCCAGGATTCGCAGGCTCACGTCGACCTCGGCATCGTCGCCGTAGCGCCGATCCACGTAGCGCTCTCCCGCCTGGCGGATCGGAACCAGAGTGTCGACTTCGAACACCGTGTCCTTCTGTTGCAGAACCATGGCTACCCGCTCCAGCCCGGCTCCCGTGTCGATGTTCTTGGCAGGCAGGTCTCCGACCACGTGGTAGGGCTCATCCTGGATGTTCTGCATGAAGACCAGATTCCAGATCTCGGTGAACCGTTCCTCGTCGACAATTGGTCCGCCGTCCTCTCCGTATTCGGGGCCTTTGTCGTAGAAGACCTCCGACGAGGGGCCGCACGGCCCCGGGACGCCCATTTGCCAGAAGTTGTCCCGATCACGGCGTTGCAGACGGTCGGGTGACACGCCGACTCCATCCAGCCATATCTCGGCAGCTTCGTCGTCGGATTCGAATACCGTGTACCAGAGGCGATCAGGATCCAGGCCGAAGACCTCCGTCATCAGGTCGTAGGCATAAGGGATCGCCTTCTCCTTGAAGTAATCCCCGAAGCTGAAGTTGCCGAGCATCTCGAAGAAGGTCAGGTGCCGGCCGGTGGTTCCGATGATGTCGATGTCGCTGGTCCTGGCCACCTTCTGCACGGTCACCGCCCGCGGATAGGGAGGTTTCTCTTCCCCGAGCATGAACGGCTTGAACTGCACCATCCCGGCGTTGGTCAGCAACAGGGTCGGATCCGGCGGAATCAACGACGCGCTCGGCACCCGGGTGTGCCCCCGGTCAACGAAGAAGTCAATGAATCCTTGGCGGATCGAGTTGTGGTCCATGAATTTGTGAGGTTAGTGGCTGGGCGGCCTCCGGCCGCCCAGCTATCAGCAGTCAGCTTTCAGCTATCAGCAATCAGCAATCAGCAATCAGCAATCAGCTATCAGCCCGAACATCAGACCGACCGAGGTCATGCCTACTGCGGCAACGCCTGCCGCGTGGGCCACCGGACTAGGTGCTGGAAACTGAGGACCAGGGACCAGGGACCAGGGACTATCTGCCGCGCTTTCCCAGCTTCTCGTCGCGCGCTCGTTGCTGGTTGGCCAGCTCGGCTTCGTCACCCAGCGTTCCGGGTTGGTAGAGGATCGATTCCCGCAGCTCGTCGGGCAGGTATTGCTGGGCGATGACTCCGGCCGGGTCGTCGTGGGGGTAGCGGTACCCGACGCCATGGCCCAGTTGCTCGGCACCGGGATAGGCCGAGCTTCGCAAATGGGTGGGAACCTCAGTGGTGGGCCGGGAGCGAACCGCCTGGCGTGCAGAGCCGATGGCACTGGTCACAGAGTTCGACTTCGGTGCCAGGGCCAGGTAGAGGGCGGCGTGGGTGAGGGCATATCCGGCTTCCGGGAGACCCACGTAGCTGAGGGCATAGGCGGCGTCGGTGGCGATCGCCAAAGCCCGAGAGTCGGCGAGCCCGATGTCCTCCGAGGCCAGGATGATCATCCGGCGGACGATGAACTCGGGATCCTCCCCCGCCTCAAGCATCGTATGGAGCCAGTAGACAGCCGCGTCCGGGTCCGAGCCGCGCAAGCTCTTGATGAACGCTGAGATCACGTCATAGTGGCGGTCACCGCCCTTGTCGTAGCGGATGATCCGTCGCTGCAGCGCCTCCTCAACATCGGCACTGCCGATCTCTTTGGCGCCCCGGCCGGTGGCCAGCGTGGCCGCCGTCTCTAAAGCGTTGAGTGCCAGACGAGCATCGCCCCCCACCCTCTCGGCCAGGTCGTCGGCAGCCTGCTTGTCAATACCGACCCGCATGCCTCCCAGCCCTCGTTCCGGATCTGTCAGCGCCCGCTCGACTAGTGCCCGGATGTGATCTGGCTCCAGCGAGGCCAACCGGAACAGGCTGGCCCGGCTGATCAGCGGGGAGTTGACTTCGAAGAAAGGGTTCTCGGTCGTGGCTCCGACCAGGATGATCGTGCCGTCTTCGACGCCCGGCAGGAGGCCGTCCTGTTGCGCCTTGGTGAACCGGTGGATCTCGTCTAGGAAGAGGACGGTACGTCCCAGCCCTTCCCCTAGTCGCTCGCGGGCCTTGGCCAGCACCTCGCGCACGTCTTTGATGCCGGCCGAGACTGCCGAGAGCTGCTCGAAGAAACCGTCGGTGGTGGTGGCTATCAGCCGGGCCAAAGTCGTCTTGCCGGTTCCGGGCGGGCCCCACAGGATCATTGACGGCGGCCGCCCGCTTTCGACCACGGTGCGGAAGGCGGCTCCCGGCGCGACAAGAGCCTCCTGACCGACGACTTCCTCCAAGGAGCGGGGCCGCATCCGGGCTGCCAACGGTTGGGCGGCTTCCCGGCGCTGGTCCCGCTCGGCCTCGAACAGATCGGCCATCAGGCGCCCTCGGCGGCGTCCTCGTCGTCCGCTTCGGCCATCCTGGCTTCCCGCACCTCGGGCCGCAGGTCGATGCCCAACTCGGCCAGCTGCTGGTCCTCGACCGGCGAAGGCGATCCGGTGAGGGGGTCGATGCCGGTCTGCGTCTTGGGAAAAGGAATCACCTCGCGGATGTTGGGCTCACCCTGCAGGATGCTGACCAGGCGGGCGATCCCAACCGCGAATCCGGCGTGAGGTGGAGTCCCGTACCCCAGCGCCTCGACGAACCAGCCAAATCGGCGCTCGGCTTCCTCGGAGCCGATGCCCAGGATCTCGAAGACTTTCTGCTGGGTGGCGGGGTCGTGAATCCTGACGCTCCCCGAGCCCAGCTCGGATCCGTTCAGCACCAGGTCATATGCCCGCGAGATGGCTGTCGATGGGTTGTCGGCCATCTCGTCGACGTCGACGGGCGCTGTGAACGGATGGTGAGCTGCCACCAGGTCACCCCCGGCTGTTTCCTCGAAGACGGGGAAGTCCACTACCCACAGGAAGCTCAATTCGTCGTGACCGTCCGGTGCTCCGAATCGGGTCCGGAACCGACCGAGAACCTCAGCCGCGATTGGCGGACGATCGGCCACGATCAGGAGGTGGTCGCCTGCTCCGGCCTCGAGCGCTGCGGCCACCCCGGCCAGCTCTCCCTCTGACAGGAACTTGGACACCGGGGAACGAAGCGATCCGTCCTCCTCCACCACCATCCAGACCAGTCCCCCGGCCCCGGCCGCCTTGGCATCGTCGACTAGTCCGTCCAGCCCGGACCGGCTCATCCCCAGGGAACCGGCGTTGAGGCCGCGGATGACGCCACCGCCTTCGACGGCACCCGAAAATGCCTTGAACTCGGTGGCAGCAAAGAGCGGCGTCAAATCGGCAATCTCCATGCCGAAGCGCAGGTCGGGCTTGTCGGTTCCGTAGCGGCCGACTGCCTCGTGGTACGTCATCCGCGGGAACGGCCGCGTGAGCTCAATGCCCCGCACATCCGCCACTACCGCCGTGATGACAGCCTCGATCGTGTCCAGGACATCCTCCTGATCCCAGAAAGAGCCCTCCACGTCCAGCTGAGTGAATTCCAGCTGCCGGTCGGAACGGAAGTCCTCATCCCGATAGCAGCGGGCGATCTGGAAGTAGCGCTCTACTCCGCCCACCATCAGAAGCTGCTTGAAGAGTTGCGGGCTCTGCGGCAACGCGTAGAAGTCGCCTTGTTGTAGGCGGCTGGGCACCAGCACGTCCCGGGCCCCTTCCGGGGTTGACTTGATCAGAGTGGGTGTCTCGACCTCCAGGAAACCTGCCTCGTGCAGCGTTCGCCGCATGGCGGCCACCGCCGTTGATCGGGCCCTCAGGTTGGCCGCCACCCGGGGGCGACGCATGTCCAGGTAGCGGTATTGGAGGCGCACCAGTTCGTCCACCTCTGTGCGTTCGTCCAGCTGGAAGGGCAGAGGCCGGGCGGTCGACAAGATGTCCAACTCGGAGACGACCACCTCCAAATCCCCGGTCGGCAGGTCGGGATTCTCGCTGCCGGCTGGTCGCACAGTGACCTCACCGGTCACAGACAGACAGAACTCGCGCTTGAGGTTGACGGCCTCCGGTAGCGCATCGGGATCGAGAACCACCTGGATGATGCCGGAGGCATCCCGCAAATCGACAAAGACAACGCCGCCCTGGTCGCGGATCCGGTCGGCCCAGCCGGCCAATTGCACGGTGGTACCGGCGTTGTCAGAACTCAGGTCTGCGGCATGGGTGTCGCGGTACTTCATCGACTCTCGCCTCCAGCTCGAATGTGGGCGGAGATCGAGTCCCCGTCATTGGTCACCCGCGACTCCTCGCCCCGGTATAGGTCGCGGATCGTCACCTCACCGGCTTCCCACTCATCTCCGACCACGACCGCCATATGGGCTTTTCGGCGGTCGGCGCCTTTGAACTGCGCTTTGACCGACCGGATTCCCGGCTCCATGTCGGTTCTCAAACCCAATCCTCGCAACTCCCGGACCAGTCCGGTCGCCTGCTCGCGGCGGGCTTCGTCCACCACGATGACGTAGGCGTCCAGCACCGGCGCTTCGGCCCCGTCGGCATCGAGAGCCAGCACGATGCGGTCGATGCCGAGGCTGAAACCCACAGCCGGGACGTGACGCCCGCCCAGAACCTCGGCCAGCCCGTCATAGCGGCCGCCTCCACCAACCGCGTTCTGAGCAGCGTCCAATCCAGTAGCCACGTACTCGAATACCGTGCGGGTGTAGTAGTCGAGGCCTCTCACCAGCAGCCCGTTCTCGACAAAGGGGACTCCGGCAGCCTCCAGGCCGAGCTTGACCGTCTGGTAGTGGACTGCGGCGGCGTCGTCGAGGAATGCGACGGGGAGGGGCGCCCCGGCCAGCTTGTCACGGTCTGGCTTGGAATCGAAGACCCGCAAGGGGTTGGTTTCAATCCGGCGCCGGCTGTCCTCTGTCAGGTCGCCGGCGATGCCCTGCAGGAATGACACCAGTGCCTCCCGATATCCGGCCCGGGAGGCCGGATCCCCGAGAGAGTTCAGTTGCACCTCGAGGCCGTCAAGCCCGATGGCCTGGTAGAAGCGGTAGCCGAGCTCGATTACTTCGACATCCGCCTGCGGAGATTCCTCACCCAGATACTCAACACCAACCTGCCAGAACTGGCGACGGCGCCCGGCCTGGGGCCGCTCGTAACGGAACATCGGACCGGCGTATGCCAGCTTCATAGCGATCTGGCTGCCGGATGCCAGGTACGCCCGCACCACCGAAGCCGTCGCCTCGGGGCGGAGCGTGATGGAGCGTCCACCGCGATCCTCGAAGGTGTACATCTCCTTCTGGACGACATCAGTGCCTTCGCCGACCCCCCGGGCGAAGACATCGGTGGAGTCGAATACAGGCACGACCACCAGGTCGTATCCGTAGCGCTCGGCAAGGTCGTCAAAGATCCCAAGCACGCGCCGCCAGCGGCGCGAGTCGGGGGGAAGTATGTCGTCGGTGCCCTTGGGCGGGCGGAAGCTCATGCCAGGTCCTGCAGGAAGGGGTTGGTGCGGCGTTCGCGGCCAATCGTAGTGGCGGGGCCATGGCCGGGAAGCACTTCGACCTCGTCGTCAAGTGACAGCACTTTCTTCTCCATCGAGGCGAGCAGCTGGTCCCCGTCGCCCCCCGGCAGGTCGGTTCGCCCCACCGAGCCGGCAAACAGCTGATCTCCGGAGAACAACACACCCTCGGATCCCAGCAAGAAACAACAGTGTCCCGGGGTGTGTCCCGGCGTATGCAGCACGTCGAGGGCCAACCCGGCCAGATCCAGACGCTGCCCATCGGCCAACTCGTGAAGTTGATCGGGAGGCGCAAAGTCCCCGGGAGGAACCATCCCGAACAGCGCCCGCAGCTGATCTTCCGGAGACTCGGCCAGCCACCCGTCGTCGGGGTGCAGGTAGGTGCTCACTTCGTGCCGGCGGGCCACCGCTCCCGCCCCGCCCAGATGGTCGATGTGAGCATGGGTGAGAAGAACTGCGACCGGGGTGAGATCGTGTAGGCGCAGCAACTCCCCCACCCCTTCCGGGTCCGGTGGGGCATCCACCACCACCGCCAGTCCGCCGGTCTCTTCCGCCAGCACGTAGCAGTTGGTGCCGGCCAGCCACAGCTGCCGCGAGTCAATGAGCATCGCAGCAGCGTACCCTGCACGCGCCGGAGCCCGGCCTATGCCGGGCTCCTGGGCGCAGGTCTCGCTATCTGCGAGTTAGAGCTCGGCCCACCGATCGATCGTGACGGTGGAGTTGCCACTGCCGACACCGTAATTCGGGGCCTGCAAGCCACCGTTGTAGGTGACGTGCCCGGATCCGAAGATCTCGTTGTTGGCGTTCGGCGAAGTGGGCGTGTTGCACGGCGAGCTGGAGACGACAGCATTGTTGGCTCCCGGAGTACCACCGATGCTCACCTGCTCGCGGGCCAGGATGACGCCGTGAATGTCGGACGTGCCGCGCAACGTAACGTCCCGGCCGGCCACCAACACCAGGTCGCCCATGCTGGAATGGGGATGCAGCTGCCGATTGCCGTTGATGACAATGTCGCCGCCGTTGACGTTGGCTACCCCGGAGTCGTTGCAGCTAACGGAGGTCTCGTTAAAGGACGCCACGATGATGGAGGCTCCGCTGGCGCCGGTTCCAGAGCTGGTGGCAATGCTGACCTCGTCGGCGCCGTTCACATAGAAGACCCCGATCCCACCCTGGTAACTCCAGTTAGTTCCACTCCTGCTCCATCCGTAATCGCCCGGTGTACCGAGAACGACGCCGGTGCAGGGTGACTCGGCATCCGCCCCACCCAACGCAGGTCCTGCCTTCACGACTCCACCGCTGCCTTCATTGCACAGGTCGTACATGGCCAGGCTGTGGAAGTTGAGGGGCTCGACGGCGGGGATTGATACGCGCTCCCCGACCCCGGGCGGGCACCCGTCCGGATTGTCGCCCGCGAAGTCATTGGCGACATAGCCGGAGGTGCAGCCGGTCATCGTCGGATTGCCACCCTTGCTAAGGATGCCGTTGGCTTGTGCTCCACCCACTGTTCCGCTGATCCCGGCATGTGGAGAGTTCCCGATCGCCAAGCTCCCGTTGGAGGCGAAGCCAGTGTTAGGGATATACGGATAGGGCGGCTTGGGAGGCGTGACCTCGAGTTGAGCCTGCAAGACGCGTGTGATTGCCGCCAAGTCGGCCTGATCACTCGAGAACGCCACCGCGTAGACCACATCCGACCCATCCGGCTTGACGATCACATACTCACCGTTGCCGTTGCTGACGGCGGGCAGAGTCCGGGCCTGAGCGATCGCCCAGTCCTTTTCGGCCTGCTCGGACAGCCCGGTCGGCATCGTCGGGGCGGTGGTGTAGGAGTCGTCTGCGTTGAGCTGGAAGACGGCTTCGTCGAGCCCGCTCTCGGCCAGCACCAGGACCTCGTCGTACTGACGCTCTTGCTGGGCCTCGCGATAGTTGCGCATGGTGTTGACGGCCAGGACGGCCACGATGCCGGCGACTGCCACGCCGACCAGCGTGACGGTGATCACGGCGACTCCAGCTTCGTCGCGGTTCAGGCTGTGCATCCACCGGAAGAACCTCCGCCGAGGTTGCTGTGTGTGTCTACTCATGGTGTGCCTTTCGATCCATCAACTGACGTTGCGCGGTGTGACTGTGCTGGTGAGGGTGACGGGGGACCCGCCATCGAAATCGGACTCCGGTTCCACAATCAGGGTGATCGTCACCTGCTGGGTGCCGGGAGGGAGGACGTCGTAAGCGAACGGGGTGTGCGTGGCGCCCAGTGGCGAGCGATAGTGGATCCCATTGGGCCGGTTGCCGACGGCGGGATCGTCGGACCGCCTGATCAAGTCAGCCTTGCCACCGGCAAGTCCGTCCTGGTCGACGAAGGCCCAGGAGATCTGCTCGCCGGTGTCCACGACATCGTCGTTATTGTCGTCGAGCCAAAGCACGATGGAGGACGACGTCGATGACGACAGAACCTCATCCGCCTGGCGGATTTCCAGCTCCATCCGGGCCCGGGCGATACGGGCCGTCGTGAGGGTCTCTGTGTCCTCGACGACGATCTTGTTGGTACGGACCGCCATCATCAGGGCGGTCAGCATGATGGCCGAGATGATCAAGAGGATGAACGACGAAATCGCCAGTTCCACCAGAGTGATGCCGTCATCGTCATGGAGCCTCATCGGTCGACCACCTCGAAGGTGACTGAGGAGTCGGCGGCAGTGCCGTCGAACCCGACTGTCAGCCCCCGCTTGGCTTTCTGGCCACTCGATGGTTCGGTCATCAGGATGTCCAGGTAGAGCGTCTGTCCCGAGGAGATGGTCTCCCCAATGATCGGGATGGTCACCGTGCTCAGCTGGGTGGGATCACAGCCCGAGACCGAGATCGGTCCGGAAGCCTGTGAGCCCCAGGTGCCACTGGTAGTCCGGAGAGTGGCGGTGTACTCGACTGTTCCCGACGCGCAGGTCCCGCGCCGTCCCACGAACAGGCGGACCGTTGCGTTGCCGGTTGCCTCCCAGTCCTGACCGGGGGAAACCAGCCAGGTCTTAGTCGTCCCACTCTCACCAGAGGTCGTCGTATAGGACCCGGTTGGAGTTGTCGGGCTGAGGGCGAACCCCGACTTGAGGAAGTACTCGACGTCGTAGGGGGCAGCGGTCAGGCCGGTGGAGGTAGTCGTGTCCTCGGCGGAAGCACTCATCCCGGAATCACCGGCAGAGGTGGCTTCCAGGATCGTCGAAGAAGAGGTGCCTGCTCCCATCGTACCGGGCACCTGCACGATGACCTCTAGATCGTACGTGTCGCCGGTGAGAGCCAACTCGCCGGTGTCGGGTGTGCCGTTGCCATTGGTATCTACCGGCGCGACTCCGGTATCCACCGACCGCATCGTGACCGGCCAGCCCAGATCGTTGGTAACGGTGAGCTCGAAGGTGTCGGCTCCGCTGCCGATGTTCTCGATGGTGTGGGTATAGGTGACGAAGTCGCCGGCGGCCCCGTTCTTGGCGTCACTGGCCGGATTGATACTCACTCCGTAGCTGGTGGCGGGTGTAGTTGCTCCCGGCTCCGCCAGAGACACCAGGGTGTCTCGTTGCTCGGTTCGGGTCGAGCCGCGATGGTCCCAGCTCGCAACCACCGTCATCCGCTTGTAGTCCTCGGTTGACGTGTCGAGCGGGTCGTCGTCAACCCAGGTGACGTAGCGGGTCAGAGTGAAGGTGATGGTGTTGAAGGTCTCGGTGCTGACCTGTGGGGTCAGGCTGCCACCGGTTTCGACAATCAGCGGTTCAGGTCCCGTTCCCGCGTCGAACGACGTGATAGGCAGAAGAGTCACATCGCCCGAATCCAGGGCCAGATCGGCGTACTCGAAGTCACGGACTCCTTCGATCACCTCGGCAATCAGGGCATCCGCTTGCTGTTCCAAGCGCCGCGCCTCGGACGCGCGGAGCGCAGTGGCGATCGTCTGGCCGAGGGCTACGAAGATGAACGTGGCGATCAGCAGCGCTACCGCTGCTTCGATCAGCGTGAACCCGCCATCGCGGCGGTCGATCGGTTGCATGCACAATCCATCGGCCCCGCCCGGGCAAAAGTGAAGGAAATGAAGGCGTTATCTCGGATGATGCCGGAGTGACTAGTCCGTGGTCAGCAACCGGAAGGCGTCGTAGATCCCGTCGAGGTCTCTGAGGTCGGCGATGGCACGCTCCAACTGGCTGGGATCGGAGAATTGGGCCTCATACCTGAGGGTGGCGGTGCTGTCGTTTCCCACCACAGACGAAGAGGTGAGGATGTTGGCCCCCAGGTCGGAAAGGACGGATGTGACGTCTCGCAGAAGCCCCGGCCGGTCGAGAGCTTCCACCTGAATCCACACCACGAAGCTGGCCTCGCGAGCCTGGGACCATGAGACATCAATCATGCGCTCAGACCGCTCCGACAGATCTCCGAGATTGGTGCAATCGGCCCGGTGGACTGATACCCCGCCGCCCACTGTCACGAAGCCGACGATGTCATCGCCCGGGACCGGACCGCAGCAGCGGGCGATCCGGACCGCCAGATCCTCCTGGCCCTCCACCACAACGTCAGGCGCGAGTTGATCGCGGAAGCGAGACCGCACGGGAAGCAGCTCGGCAACGTCCTCGTCCGGTTCGTCGGGCCTGATCAGCCTGACCAGTCTGGTGACCACCGACGAGGCCGAGACGTTGCCCTCCCCCACCGCCACAAACAGGGAGTCGAGGTCCTGGTAACTGAGGCCATGACCGACCTCTTCCAGGAGGCGATCGCGGCGACCACCGGTCAGACCCAACCCTTCGCGGGCCACGGCGGTTAGCACCTCATCCTTGCCGCCGGCCAGCGCCTCCTGGCGACGCTCCCGGTTGAACCACTGGCGGATCTTGGCCGCGGCCCGTGACGTCTTGGCGAACTTGAGCCAGTCCCGGCTGGGATGAGCGGTCTGGGCCCGCGAGGTGGTGATCTCGACGATGTCGCCCGAGTTGAGCTGAGTGTTGAGAGCTACCAGTCGGCCGTTGACCTTCGCCCCCACGCAGCGGTGCCCGACCTCGGTATGAATGGCGTAGGCGAAGTCGACCGGCGTTGCTCCCTTGGGGAGAGTGATCACCTTCCCCTTGGGCGTGACCGCGAACACCTCGTCCCGGTAGAGGTCGATTTTGAGGCCGGCCAGGAACTCTTCCGGGTCGGCAAAGGTGTCGCGCAGGAAGTGGATATCAGCCATCCAGGCCAGGTCGCCGGGGGCCGCCCCCTCCTTGTATCCCCAATGGGCGGCGACGCCCCGCTCGGCGCGGGCGTGCATGTCGGAGGTCCGGATCTGCACTTCAAGCGGCTTCCCTGCCGGTCCCAGCACCGTGGTGTGCAGGCTCTGATAGAGGTTGAATTTGGGAGTAGCGATGTAGTCCTTGAAGCGGCCGTGAACGGGTGGCCACAGAGTGTGGACTACCCCTAGCGAGGCGTAACAGTCGGTGATGTCCTCGGTGATGATCCGGATCCCGATCAGGTCGTGGATCTGCTCGAAAGGATGGCCGGTCTCGATCATCTTGCGATAGATCGAATAGGGATGCTTGGGGCGGCCGGTCACCTCTGCTTTGACATCGGCGTTGCCAAGCGCCGCCGACACCTCACGGGTGGCGGCTTCAATCACTCCCTCCCGGGCCGGCGCTCGCTTGGCCAGGAGTTCGCTGATCTCCTTGTTGCGGCGGGGGTGGAGGATGGCGAACGAGCGGTCCTCCATTTCGTGCTTGATTTCCTGCATTCCCAGGCGATGAGCGAGCGGGGCGTAGACATCGACCGTCTCCTGGGCGATTCGCTTCTGCTTGTCGGGGTCGAAGGGTCCCAGGGTCCTGATGTTGTGGAGACGATCGGCCAGCTTGATGACCAGGACCCGCACGTCGTCGGCCATGGCGATGACCATTTTGCGTATGGTGGCGGCCTGGGCTTCGTCCCGGTCCTCGAATTCCACCCGGTCCAGCTTGGTGACCCCATCGATCAGGTCGGCGATCTCACCGCCGAAGTCTTTGCGCAGGTCATCGAGGTTGACCTCGGTGTCCTCCAC
>JBPCTX010000192.1:0-16616 GCA_051011455.1 Acidimicrobiia bacterium
GTTCACGGGACTGCCCTACTTCCCGTACGACCCCAGGTGGCGGATCGAGACCAGAGTCGAGCCGCTCGAGATCGAGGAGCTGCAGATCGCCCATAGCGGCGAAGGAGAGACGGGCTTCCATCGCTTCGGCCGGGTCCGGTTTGCCGTCGATGGCGAGCAGGCCGAACTCACTCTCTTCTGGCTGGCCGGATACGGCGGCGGTGTCTTCCTGCCTTTCCGGGACGCCACATCGGGCTCTGATACCTACGGGGGCGGCCGCTACCTACTCGATACCGCCAAGGGCGCCGATCTGGGACACGAGGACAACCTGATCGTGCTGGACTTCAATTACGCCTACCACCCCAGCTGTGTCCACGACGACCGCTGGTCCTGCCCTCTGGCCCCACCGGAGAACTTCCTCAGCTCAGAAGTCCGAGCCGGCGAAAGGCTTTAGGCCGGTAACCGGCAGCGCGCTGGCGAAGCCGGGGGCACCCTTCCTAGTCTCTCGGCTATGCAGCTCGAATCCGGCCAGCCGGCTCCCGCCTTCAAACGTGAGAATCAAACGGGCGCCGTCGTGTCCAACAAGGACCTGAAGGGGAAGAAGTCGATCATCTACTTCTACCCGAAAGCCTTCACCCCGGGGTGCACCACAGAGTCCTGCGACTTCCGCGACAACTACCGGGCATTCCAGAAGGCCGGGTACGAGATCATCGGAGTCAGCCCGGATCCCGTCGAGCGCCTGGACGCCTTCCGGGCCGAGCACGACCTCCCCTTCCCTCTCCTCTCCGACACCGACCATGCGATGGCCGAGGCTTTCGGAGCCTGGGGCTTGAAGAAGAACTACGGCAAGGAATACATGGGCATCATCCGCTCTACCTTCGCCCTGGATGAGAAAGGTCGCATAGAACACGCCTGGTACAACGTGCGAGCCAAAGGTCACGCTGATCGGGTTGGGTCGGAAGTCCTGGAGTAACCGTGGTCGAGCAGTCCGACCCGGCCAGCATTGAAGAGGTCTTCAACCGCAACCTCGAGACGCTCCTGGCAGATCGGAACATCGACCAGGGTCAACTGGTCGAGTTGCTGGAGGAGGCCGGGTACCAGGCCGACACCCCGGCCAGCATCCTGCTCAATGATGCCTTCGCCATTGCCGCAGTACTGGGGGTATCGCCGCTGCAATTACTGGTACCCGCCCACGAGCAAGAGGTTGCAGTCACCCCCGCCCACTCAGCCGGCAGCCGGCTGCTCTCGTTGTGGCTGAGAGCCATGCGCCCACTTCACGACGAGGCGACCCGTGACTTCTACCACCTGGCCGCCAGCGACGATATGAACGCCGACCTGGTAGCCGAGAACTGGGTTTGGAGCGAAAGGCTCCGCACCTCCGCCTTGACTATCGGCCTCAACGACGCCGTCGACAGACGGGATCTGGAGAGAGTGAAGGAACTACTGGAGCTGGCCTCACGCTTGCTGGACCAGCAAGCCCTCGAGCTCGCCGACGGCAGGGTGCCACGATTCGTCCGCAGAGGCGAGTTACAAACCGCCGTTACCCGCGCCACACGCTTCCGCCGCCAGGCGTTTCCCCCCCGGCCCTGAAAACACGAAGTCACTAAGCCTCCACCCCGGCGCGCCATAATCGTGGCCGTGAAAGTGACACTCATCCCGGGCGACGGCATCGGCCCCGAGGTGTCACGTGCCATGGTCCGGGTCGTCGACGCCGCAACCGGCGGCCGGATCGAATGGGAAGAGCACCTGGCCGGCAGCGCCGCCGTCGACGCCGGCCACAGCCCTTTGCCGGCCGCCACCATCCAATCCATCCGCCACAACCGGGTCGGCATCAAGGGCCCTTTACGGACTCCGATAGGTGGGGGCTGGCGCTCGGTCAACGTGTCAATCCGCCAGGCGCTCGATCTGTACGTTTCGCTGCGACCGGTGAAGTCGCTGCCGGGGCCAAGCCGGGCCCGGTATGAAGACGTCGACGTGGTCGTGGTGCGGGAGAACACCGAAGGCCTCTACGCCGGCCGTGAGCATGAGGCGGTGCCAGGTGTTGTCGAGGCGCTGAAGATCATCACCCGCAAGGCAAGCGAGCGAATCATCCGCTATGCCTTCGAACACGCCCGTGCCAACGGCCGCCGGAAGGTAACGGTCTCCCACAAGGAGTCGATCATGCCCCTTTCCGATGGCCTCTTCCTGGAAGTGGCCAGGGCGGTAGCTGAGGACTATCCATTCACCAGCGTCGAATACCTGGGACTGGACAACCTGGTCATGGAGCTGGCCCTCGACCCCCACCAGTTCGACACGATCGTGCTCGGCAACCTGGACGGCGACGTCGTGAGCGACATGTGTGCCGGCCTGGTGGGAGGCCTCGGCATGGTCCCGGGTGCCAACATCGGGAAACAGTTCGCACTCTTCGAGGCCGTCCACGGCACGGCCCCCGACATCGCCGGCCAGGGGATCGCCAACCCACTGGCTCTGATCCTCTCTGCCGAGCTCATGCTGAAGCACGTCGGGGAACAAGCGGCCGCACAGCAGATCCGGGATGGGGTGGAGAGGGTCCTGACCGATGGATCGGTCCTGACCGGAGACCTGGGCGGGTCTGCCACCACGGAGGAACTCACCGACGCCTTGCTGGAGGCGATGTGAGCCACCAGATTGCACTCATCGTCGGCGGCGGGATCAACCAGGAGATCACGCCCGAAGTGCTTCGGGTAATCGAGGCGGCGGGCGTTGAGGTCGCGTGGAACCGGGTGGACGTCGACGCCGGCGACTACCCGGGAGCGGTTGCCCAGCTGCAGCAAGCCGCCGGGGCGGTCAGGGAGAGCGGCCTGGCGCTGAAGACGCGTCTGCTGACCCCGCCGGGAGGGCCAACCGACTCATCCAACAACCTCAACGTGGCGCTACGGCGTGAACTAGGCCTGTTTGCCGGGGTTCGAGCGGTCCGCAGCCTGCCCGGAGTTTCGACTCGCTTCCCGGATCTGGACCTGCTCATCATCCGGGAGAACAGCGAGGACATCTACAAAGGCATCGAACACGAGATCGTCCCCGGGGTGATCGAGTCGATCAAAGTGGTAACAAAGGATGCCTCAGAGCGGATCGCCCGCTTCGCATTCGAAACTGCACGGTACCTGGAGCGCAAACACCTCACGTTCGTCCACAAAGCCAACATCATGAAGCAGTCGGACGGACTGTTCTTGAACACCGTGAATGAGGTCGCCTCCGAGTATCCCGAACTCCCGCTCCGGACTGTGATCGTCGACGCCGCCTGCATGCAGCTGGTACTCAACCCCTACCAGTTCGACGTGCTGCTCATGGGCAATCTGTACGGAGACATCCTCTCCAGCCTGGGCAACGGGATCACAGGCGGTATCTCGTCCAGCCTGGGCATCGACATAGGCGACGATGTCCGCATCTACGAGGCCATCCACGGCGATGCAGCTGAGTTGGTGGGCAAGGGGGTCGCCAACCCACTTCCCCTATTGACGCCGGCGGTCGATCTCCTCCACTACATAGACGAAACCGAGGCTGCTGATCGCATAGCCGCCGCCATCGAGTCCGTAACCGTCGCCGGCAGCACCGTCACCGGCGACCTCGGCGGCACCGCTTCAACCGCCGAGATGACCACCGCCATCATCGAAGCGATGGATTAGCCCACCGTTCCAACTCGAATTTGCCCACGTCCGCTGACGGATGAACCCCTTGGATCCAGGGGAATCTCGGCATCAGCTGAAGATGCAGGAATACGACCTCCTGGTCAATACTGGACTAGCGGGCGGCGACGGCGGCGGTGCTCACCCGTGGGTCGGCGGCAGCGTGACGGGTGCCGTCTTCGGCGAAGCGGATGATCGAGACCGGGCCCCAGGCGCGCTGGGCGGGCACTGGTACGACGGCGTGGCCGCGATCGATCAGGCCAGCCACAACTCCAGACGGGATCGTGTCCTCGAACTGAGGGTGGGATTCGTCGCCGGGCCCAAACTCATCGAGGGCCCAGCGCGGCGATGCCTGGGCTTCGGTCGGGTCCATTCCCAGGTAGAGAATGTCGGATGCCAATTGCGCCACCAACTGGGGCTGCAGGTCTCCTCCCCGGCTGCCCAGCAGCATTGAGAGTTGGCCGTCTCTAGTCCACAGCGTCGGGGCCAGCGTGTGGGCCGGTCGTTTGCCGGCCACCAACTCGTTTGGATGACCGGGCTCGAGGGTGAAACCGGCTCCCCGGTTGTGGAGCCACACCCCGGTGTCGCCGGCCGAGATCCCGCTGCCGATACCGGCGAAGTTCGATTGCATGAACGACACACCCATACCGCCCCCGTCTACGGTGCACAGGTAGGCGGTCCCTCCCGGGAGCGGCGCCGATGCCGGCCACCGGGCCGACTGGCTGGTTATGGCGAATGCCCTCTCAGCCAGCCGCAACGGGTGCAGCAGATCGGGGCCGGAGATGGTCATGTGATCGGAATCGGCCAGATGGATCCCCCGGTCCCACGCTGCCGCCCGGTATGCCTCGATCAGCAAGTGGTGAAAGTCGGGAGCCGCAAAGTCACGCGGCGATCCCAGCTGCTCGAAAATCCCCAGAGTGGCCAACGTGATGTAGCCCTGGCTGTTGGGGGGAATGGTCCAGCCGGTCTCTCCCAGCACGTCCAGCCGCTCGGCAGTCACCCAGTCTGGTGCGTTGGCAGCCAGGTCGGCCCCGGTTACGACTCCTCCCGTGGCCTCTTCGATGGCGGCCGCCACCCGACCGGCGTAGAGGCCGTCCCGGCCGTGCTGGGCAATTTCTCGCAAAGTGCGGGCCATGGCGGGCCTGGTCAGAAGGCTGCCTGGGGAGGGAGATATTCCGTCTGGATAGAACTCGTAGGCCGAGGGCTGGGTCCCCACCATGTCGAAGATCGACGCGAAGTTGAGCGCCATTTCCGGCGACACGGCGAACCCTTCCTCGGCCAGACGAATGGCGGGTTCGAGCAACCGGGACAGCCCCCACGATCCGAAGCGCTCGAGCAGAGCCAGCCATCCATCGACGCAACCGGGAACGGTCACCGCGGTCCGGTGCCGGTAGGGCACCTCGCCAAGCCCTTCAGCTCGGAGTGCCGCTGCCGCGCCGGACCCGGCCCTGCCGCTGGCGTTGAGAACGGTGGGGGCCGGATCGCCGGGACGATGCACAAGGACGAAAAGGTCACCGCCGATTCCACAATCGGTTGGCCTCACCACTCCGAGAACGGCGTTGACCGCTACCGCGGCATCGACCGCATTGCCACCCGCCTCCATGACCTCGAGGCCTACCTGGGAGGCGACGTAGTCGGGGCTGACTGCACAGGCACCGGTGCCGACGTGGGAGCGGAGCATCAACCGAGCCTAGAGAGAGGGAGCGTACCCTGTGCCCGGCACCGCGAGAGGATCCTCAATGTCAGACCAGCTTCGCATCTACCAGCTCGACCCCAACCGGATCGACGAGTTCATCACGCTGTGGAAGGAACAGATCGTCCCGGCCCGACGGGCGGCCGGATTCAAGGTGCAGGGTGCCTGGGTCTCGCGAGATGAGGCCGGGTTCGTGTGGGTAGTGGGCTATCGCGGCCAGGGCACCTTTGAGGAAGCCGACAAGCGCTATTACGACTCCGACGCCCGCAAGGCCATCAAACCACCACCGAGCGAGTTCCTGCGCGAGGTTGAGACCGTGATGGTGGAGCGGGTCGGTTAGTCGGCGCCGACCTCCTCTGACGCCTCGGAGGTCGAGGCGGCGGACAGCGCCGCTTCGTGCCCCTCAATGTCGATGTGGGGCAGCCACTCGAGCCAGCCGGGCAGATACCAGTTGTAGTCGCCGAGCAAGCGCATCGTCGCCGGCACGAGAATCGAGCGAACGATGGTGGCGTCGAGCAGGACGGCGATCGCCAACCCGAATCCCATCTGCTGCAAGGGGACCAGGTCGCCGAGGGCAAACCCACTGAAGACCGCCACCATGATGAGAGCGGCTCCGGTGATGATGGCCCCGGTTGTGCGGAGACCGTGTGCCACAGATACCGCGTTGTCGCCGGTCTGGTCGAAGTGCTCCCGTATCCGGGTGAGCAGGAAAACGTGATAGTCCATCGAGAGACCGAACAACACGGCAAATAGGAATAGGGGCAGCCAGGCCTCGATCGACTCCACCTGCTGGAAGCCGATGATGTCCTTGAGCCAATCGGGACCGACGCCTTCCTGGAATGCAATCACCACCGCTCCGTAGGCGGCAGCCACCGACAGCAGGTTCAGGAAGATCGCCTTGACGGGCAAAACGATCGATCGGAACACCACGGTCAGAAGGATGAAGCTGAGGGTGAGCACGAACGCGAAGACGATGGGTGTGAACACCCGAACGTCCTCGAAGAAGTCAACGTTGAAGGCGCTGGCTCCACCGACCAGCACGGTTGTGTCCGTGCCGGCGAAGGCGGTCGGGATCAGCTCATCCCGTAGCAACTCCACGGCGGCGCTCGACGCCTCGCTCTGGAAGTCGCCGGTGAGTGGCACCGAAAGCAGAGCCAGGTCTCCGGCCTCGTTGACTATTACCGGATCGGGCGTCCCGAAACTCGGGTTGCCGGCCATCGACTCGACCAGTGCTTCCACCGCCGCCTCCACCTCGGGGGTGTAAGGGCCATCGATGACGATCTCGACCGGGTCGGTGGCACCGCCAAGGCCGAACTCGGCTTCAAGGATCTCGAAGGCTTGCTTGGATTCGAGATCGTCGGGAAGGGTGCTCACCCCCGAGAAGCCGGTTTCCATCTGCAGGGCGAAAGACCCCAGTACCAGCATGAACCCGGCTCCGGCCACCAGCCAGAGAATGGGACGAGCCATGACGAGAGAGGTGATCTTGTCCCACATGCCGCCCACTTTGTCGACGTTGTCGAGTGAGGCCTGGCGCCGCACCCGGCCCTTGTTGATGCGGTCTCCGAGCAGCGCAATCACAGCAGGCAGCAGGGTCATCGAAGCAGCCACAGCCAGGATCACGACGACGATGGCCCCGACTCCGAGGCTACGAAAGATCGTGTTTGGCACGAACAACATGCCGAGCAGAGCGAGCACAACGGTGAGCCCGGAAAAGAACACGGCGCGGTTGGCCGTGGCTCCAGCCCGGCCGATTGCTTCCACCTTGTCGAAGCCGCGCACCCGCTCCTCTCGGTAGCGGGCAACGATGAACAGGGCATAGTCGATACCCACCGCCAATCCGATCATCGTGATGAAGTTGACGACGAAGAAGGACAGCGACATGAAGTTGCCGATGTAGGCCGTGACACCGATGGCGACCGCAATGGCGGCGATGGCCAGCAGAATTGGCAGGCCGGCCGCCACCAACGAGCCGATCACCACCAGGAGCACGATGAGGGCAACCACGACGCCGATCGTCTCACCCTTCTCGAGGCCTTCTTGTGCCAACCGCTCGAAGTCGTTGTTAACCGTCCCCTGACCGAACACTCTTGCTTCGATCCCAGAGGGTGCCTCGACTCCATCAACCGCGTCGCGCACCTCGGCCGAGTCGGTCGCGGCCTGATCGAGATCGGTTGTGGTGAGCACAACCGTGATCAGCTGGTCGCCGTTGTCTTCCGAGACAACCGGTTGACCATCCGGCCCAACTGCAAACACTCCGAGGACGATTTCGGGCCCAAGGTCGCTGACCGCGACGACCAAGGCGTCGACGTATCCCTGGAAGTCGGCGTCGCCTGCGGTACCAGGACGCGATGAGACCACCACCAGTTCGCTGAAGTTGGCAGGGCCGCGCAGGCGATCCTCTAGCAGCAACTCGGCCTGTTTGGCCTCGGGCTCATCAGTGAAGTCGAAATCGGTTGTGAGGTTCTCGGTGAGAAACAGGCTGGTCAGCACGGCCCCGAGCACGAGTAGGCCAATCCAGGCTCCGATCACAGTCCATGGACGTTTGCTGCTGCCGCGGGCAATGCTCTCAGGATTGAGGTTCACGGTTTGCTCCTCCCCGGTGCAAATCCGGGCCCGTTGCGGTTGGACCCATGTCTATATGAGAGGACAACCTTACTAATTGCGGACGACCTATGAGAAGTACCTCAGCCCAGCTCGGCGAAGCCGGTGACCACACTCCCCTGCGGAACAGCTCGTTCGGCGTTGGTGGCCTGGACTATTCCGTCTCCGTCAAAGAGCACATTGGTGTTTGAGCAACCGCCCGCCTCGTAGGCCTGGTAGTTGACGCGCATGGCTCTCGGATGGACGGTTTCACCATCCACAGTCAAGGCCCCGAAGCCGCTCCACCGCACCAGGACCTGCGGGTCGTCGCAGGCCGCGAACACTTCCGACCACACCATCGGTTGAATTAGCTCCTCGCCCGGCGAATAGAGGTCCCGGACCACCACGGTGCGACCGTCGACGAAGTTGGTGATCTCTCCCCGCCAGCCATCCTTGACCCGGGTGATCCGGAACCGGTACGGGACTCTTGGCTGCCAAGCGAAGTCACGAGTGTTGGGATCGTTGGGAGTAGAAGGAAGGGACGAAGGCGAGCCGTCAAGGATCCGACCGGTGTGGTGATAGCCACCCCAGTTGGCTGCGGTGTTTCCAGGGTGGCGAGAGTTCCACTGCAGTCCGAGATGGGCGCCCCCATGGCTGCGCACACGATCCCCAAACGAGGCCTGAAGTGCCCAGAAGTAGAGATGGGGGACGCGGGGAGGCTCGATGATCTCGAAGGTGGCCTGGACGCCCACCAGCGCCGCCGAGGGAGGCATCTGCCAGTGCAGGTGGAAGGATGACGCGCCGTTGCCTGAGGGTGGCCTACCGGCCAGACGCACCTTCGGTTTGAACAATCCCACGAAACAACGCTAGGTCATTTCTGCCGGCCGAGGATCACTGGATGATCTCAAAGCGACAGCGCGGCCCGGATGCATTGGTGAGAGCCTCATCAAGTGTGACCAGCGGGACACCTACAGCCTCGGCCAGAGCCACGTAGCACGCTTCGTATGGAGTCAAGGTCTCCCACAGGTCCCAGATTCGATCCAGGAAGGGCTGATGGGGATAGCGGGACAGAGGAAGCGCGTGCAATTGCCTGATCGCCGTCGTCGCCAGATCAGGTGGCCAATAGAATGCCAGCTGAGTACGACACACGACCACGAAGAAGAGCCGGACCGTGCGGTCCGGCTCTTCTCTCACTTGTGTGCGCCCCGACCGTTACATCGGAATCGCTTCGTATACGCGGACGCTGTCGGTGATGGGACACCCTGCCAGGAGTTTCTCGGCATCGTCCATGCTGTCGGCATTGACAATGGTGTATCCCGAAATCGGGCTCGCCTCCCCATTCAGATCGTTTGTCTCGGTGGGAGTCACCTCGCGGCCCGGGCCGAACGGGTTGCCACTGTCGACCAGATGCTCGCTGATCGATCCGAACCACCCCATCCAGGCGTCCATCGTTTCCTGATTCTGTTCTCCGTGGCCGTAGTAAAGGAACACGAACTTGCTCATTGTTGCCCCTCCTCACTGGGGTTATCGGTGCCCAAATGCAGGGCATAGTTTTCCAAGGTCTCCGACTCGTCGCCCCAGAACAGGTTGAACTGCTGGAGCCACTGCTGCACGCTGCGTAGCGAAACCCGGTTGAGCGCCAGGAAATTGGTTCGGCCGACTTTCTTCCTGACCACCAACTCCGCCGACTCGAGAGCCATCACGTGCTTGTGAATGGCCGGCAGGGAAAGGCCTCGCAGCCCGGCTAACTGACTAATCGAATGAGGCTGCAAGCTCAGGGCTTGGATGATCTCGCGTCGGTGCTCATTGGCGAGCACCTCGAAGACCCGGTTCTGGTTGACAACTTCATTCATAATAGTTAACCGATTAGTTAACTATAACACAAGCCCAGCGAGAGAGAGTCGGACCGGGCTGTTGGGGTGGCTGAAGGTCTCCGACAGCGACTGAGTCTTGCCACTAGCCGCTCCCCCGCTATACACTTGTCGCCTGCGACGCGGGGTGGAGCAGTCTGGTAGCTCGTCGGGCTCATAACCCGAAGGTCGGAGGTTCAAATCCTCCCCCCGCTACGAATGAAACCCCCCAGAAATGGGGGGTTTCATCATTTCCGAATACCGGTGCGCCACACCGGATGGGCGCTCATGGCAAAGCGATCGTGGCTGCTGGACGATTCATCGCCGATCCCAGTCCGGTCCACCCGGACCGCGCTTCACCTCGACGCACTCAGTTCCGAGCGGGCCAACGCCCGGGGAAGCAGCCGGGCCGGTGCCTGTGGGTACCGGGCTACAGGCTGCAGTCCCGGACTTCGTCGGGGATCATGACATCCCAGGTGACAGTCACCGGATCGGCGGTCTCAAGAGGGTCCTCCAGCGTGGCGGAACCGGTCCAGCGATCACCATCGATGCTGGATTCCATGATTTCTCCACTGTCAAATGGGTCGGCAGAAAACGCGATGCTGCCGTACAGATCTTTGACAGTGCCCCCCTGCACTGACACCTCAAGGGAATCCGCAGTTCCATACAGATTCAGTTGTCCCCCCTGCCCCTGCGCAACGGGTTGCAGATCGATGGTTTCACCATCCTCACCACCAAACGGGATGCACCGATTCAAGAAGGTCACCGCAAACTCGGTTTCGTTCACAGTGAAACTGCCCATCTCCGTCACGGCGGGCGGCGAATCGTCGCCGCCATCATCGCTGGGAGCAGTCGTAGCCGGCGTGGTCTCGGTTGCCCCTCCCCCGTCTCCGCTTGCTGCGGTAGTGGCAGTGGTGTCGGTTCCGCCATTGTCGGCACCACCATCACCTGCTCCGTCATCGGACCCACCACAGGCGGCGGCCACTAGCCCAACCAACGCAATCAACACGAAGGACCTTCTGATCTGCATGTTCTCTCCCATACTCAGCACTAAAGCGAATCCAACCTAGCAACACGCATCAGCCCCATGCTGCCGGGTGACCCTGTTCGGCTGTGGATCGAAGCGGACCGCGTCGACATCGCTCTCAGCGCGCAAGAGTGCGACTATTCCGGCCACCGACGCTCGAACTGCAAGACGGCGTGCAGAGCCAGGTTTGGATCGAGCCACGTGCCTGTTTGGAGCCGCAATCGCCGCTGTCAATCGGAGGCCGCCATGCATCGAGACCTGGGCGGAAAGGTGTGGGCTGATGCCTGCTGAACGAGGGGCTTTCGCACGCATGGACCCTGTTTGGCGCCGGCTCCTAGGCTCCGGTCATGATGTCTGAGACCGGCTCGGATCGCAGGTCTCCGGCCCAGCCCGTTGGTGTGATGCCTCACCGAGGCCAGAGGCCACGAAAGCCGAAGAGTCTCTGGCGCCGGCTTCTTGGCGTGGTGGCCTCCGTCGCATTGATGGCCGGCCTGCTGGTCGGTGTTCTTCCCGCCATGGCCGACTTTGGTGAGGTTTGGGACGCCATCCAATCCCTGACCTGGCTCGAGACCACGAGTCTTCTGGTCGCAGCCGGGTGGAACATCATCACCTATCAGCTCATCATTCTGGCGGCGTTGCCAGGACTCAGACTGCTGCCGGCCTTCGTCGTAGGTCAGATTTCGACTGCCGTGACAAACACGCTCCCTGCCGGCAGCGCCATCGGCGTCGGTGTCACCTACGCCATGTTCTCCTCGCTGGGGTTCGCCACCGGTTCAATCGCAATTGCCTCGGTTGTCACCGGCCTATGGAACACCTTCGTCAAGTTGGCACTCCCGGTGGTTGCACTGGCCCTTCTCACCTTCCAGGGGCGCAGCAACGGCGCGTTGCAGTCGGCGGCGCTCACCGGGGTCGCTGTTCTGATCGGGGCAATCGGGTTGCTCACACTGATCCTGTCGAATGAGCGGGCCGCTCGTCGGGCTGGGGACCGAATCGGCGCCATCGCGTCACGGCTCGCCAGGCCGTTCAAGCGGGGACCGTTCGAAGAGTGGGGGAGCGGGTTTGTGCGGTTCCGCTCGCAGAGCATCGACCTGCTGCGCCACCGCTGGCATCTGATCACCCTGGCCACCGTTCTCAGCCAGCTCTCGCTCTTCACACTCCTGTTGCTCTCCTTGCGACACATGAGTGTCTCGGCCGAAACCGTCACCGGAGCAGAAGCATTAGCCGCATTCGCATTGGTCCGGCTGGTCACGGCGATTCCGATCACGCCCGGCAACCTCGGCATAGTCGAGGTGGGTCTGACCGCCGCCCTCGTCGTCGCCGGAGGCGAGGAGTCTCTGGTCGTGGCAGCAGTACTCATCTACAGGTCGCTCAGCTATCTCCTGCAGGTCCCGCTCGGCCTGGTGGCCTACATCATCTGGCGATCCAAGAAATCGTGGCGGGTGTCCCCGGAGGTTGCTGCCGAGTAGTCGCGATCACTGTTAGAACCGCCCGTCGATTCGTCCGCCTCAGGCGGAGGTGTCCAGTACCGGGTCTCCGAGCACCTCGAGGCGGGGCTGGATCCCGAGTCCGGCGGCCGTCGGAGCCTTCATCCGACCATCTTCTCGCTGGGGCGCTCCATCGGCGATGTCGACGGTGACATAACTGTTGAAATCGGTCGCGGTGAACAAGAGCTCGGTCGGAGTGCTGTGGGCCAGGTGGGCGATGGCGGCGGTGACGATGTCGCCGCCCCAGGCGTCCTCGATCGTCATCGCGAGACCGAGCGACGAGCACAGGTCCCGGGCCTGTCTTGCCCGGGTGAGCCCCCCGAATTTGCTGATCTTGATGTTGACCACGTCCATTGCGTCGTCGGCATGGCCGCGCAGCAGCGGGGTGAGACCGTCGATGGACTCATCCATTACGAACGGGTGGGTGGTCCGGCGGCGAATGGAGAGGCACTCCTCATAACTGAGGCAGGGCTGCTCGATGTACACGTCGACATCGGCAACGCCGCGCACGACCCGGGCTGCTTCGTGCATCAACCACCCGGTGTTGGCGTCGGCAACGAGCTTCTCCCCCGGCTGCATGCCGTCTGCCACCTGGCGAATCCGCTGGATATCAAGATCCGGGTCGCCCCCGACCTTCAGCTGAAAGCGCCGGTAGCCCTCGTCACGGTATCGGGCAACGCTCTCGGCCATCTCTGCCGGGTCGGCCTGGGAGATGGCCCGGTACAGCACGAAATCGTCGCCAAACCGTCCACCGAGCAGGTTGGCGAGTGGTTGTCCCGCCGCCTGACCGAGTATGTCCCAGCACGCCATGTCGATCGGCGATTTGACATACGGATGCCCTTTGAGGCTGGCATCCATGAACCGGTTGATGACTTCGAGTTGGGTCGGGTCATGACCGATGAGGAGCGGAGCGAGTTTCCCAAGGCCGGCCCGCACCCCTTCGGCATATGACGGCAGGTAGGCAGGCCCGAGCGGGCATACCTCACCATGGCCGACGATCCCGGCATCAGTCTCGACTCGAACGACGGTGGAGTCGAAGACCTCGACCGATTTGCCTCCCGACCAGGCGTAGCTTCCCTCGTGCAAGGGGAGGTCCACCTGATAGGCCAGGATCCTGGTGATTTTCACAGTGTCACAACTCTCGTTCGCGATCCATGAATCTACTTTGGGGCGGCGTCGTCCGCCCACCGAACCTTCTCTCAGGCTTCCCAATGTGCCGGGCACTACCCCGTGTACAGTGTCGCCGTGGCAGACAAACCGTGGCATGGGATCGTTGTGGCAACCGCGACGCCATTTCGTGATGACCTCAGCCTGGACCTCGAACGGGTCCAGGAACACGTCGCCTGGCTGGCCGACAACGGATGCCACGGCGTGACACCGGCCGGGTCGCTGGGGGAATATCAAGTTCTCTCGGCAACCGAGCGGCGAGATCTGGTCAGAGCGTCCGTCGAAGCAGCTCCGGAGGGGTTCTCGGTGGTGCCGGGAGTCAGCGCCTACGGAGCCGATGAAGCCCTGGCGTGGGCGGAAGCTGCCGCCGAGGCCGGCGCAGACGCCGTCCTGTGCCAGCCACCTAACTCATACCGGGCCGACACCCGCGATGTTGTGACCCACTTCGGAGTAGTGGCCAAAGCAGGCCTGCCCATCGTGACCTACAACAACCCGACCGACAACAAGGTGGATCTGGCACCCGACATGCTGCTGCGTGTCGCCGAGGCGGTTCCCGAGGTTGTCGCTATCAAGGACTTCTCCGGGGACGTCACCCGGGCGTATGAGATGAAAGCTCTCACACCGCACATCGACTTGATCGCGGGCATGGACGGGGTAGTGCTGGAACTGCTGGCTGCCGGTGCAGTCGGCTGGTTGGCCGGATTCCCGAACTCGCTGCCTCGCCTGTGTGCCAGGCTGTATGACGCCGCCGTCAGCGGGGATCTCGAGACTGCGCTACCCATCTATCAGGCGGTCCATCCCCTCTTCCGCTGGGACGCCCATCATCACTTCATTCAGGCCATCAAGGCCAGCATGGATGCGGTCGGCCGCTACGGCGGTCCGGTGCGACTGCCGAGGCTCCCCCTGGATCCCGAGACTGAGGAAGAGATCAAAGCTCTCACCAGGGAACTCGCCGCACTGCCGGATTGACCCTCGGCCCATAGAAGCTGGGCACCCGGCCGCCGGTCAATCGCCATCGACAATCGGGGTTATTGTGTATCTCCATGGCTATGGATCTAGGTACCCCGGATCGGGGATGCATGCTGTTCGCCGACATCACCGGCTACACGGCCTATATGGCCGACACTGAGCTGATGCATGCCCAGGACGTCGTTGCCGACCTGTTGGAAACGATCGTCGGCTCCATCGAGCCCATCTTCACACTCTCGAAGCTGGAAGGTGACGCCGCGTTCGCCTATGCGGACGGCGACTCGATCAATCCCACCATGGTCATGGACACAGTGGAGACGGCCTATTTCGCCTTCCAGAAGCGACTGCGCGACATCACCCACTCGACCACCTGCGAGTGCAACGCCTGCGTGCGCATCCCCAGCCTCGACCTCAAGTTCTTCATCCATGACGGCGAGTACGTGGTTCGCCACATCGCCCGGTCCGAAGAGCTCACGGGACCGGACGTAATCCTCCTCCACCGGCTCTCAAAGGGAACCTCAGGCGACGCAATCGGCAAACCCGCCTACGCGGTCTACACGGCTTCAACTCTCGAGGCCATGGCCATGGACCCCACCATCCTCGGTTTCGTTCCCAACACCGAGCACTACGACGACATCGGAGACGTGCCGGTCTGGGTGCAGGACCTGGAGACGCGATGGACCTTTGAACAGGAACGGAATCGGGACTTCATCACCAGCGCTCACGCCGTCTATGAGAACACCATCGAGACGGCTGCCCCACCGCAGACTGTGTGGGAGTTCCTCACCAACCCCACCAAGCGGGTGCTGTGGCAGAAGCATGTCACCGGGGTACTGCAGCAAACCGACGGGCGCTTCGGTCAGGGCAGCGTCAACCACTGCATGCATGGCGAAGAGGTCACCATCGAGCACGTCGCCGATTGGCGTCCCTTCTCATACATCACGACCCGGTATGAGGGCGAAGGGCTCGAAGTCGCCGGCCGCAAGCTTGGCTTCACCTATCAGCTGGAGAAGACCGAGGCCGGCGGCACCACTCTGACGACCCGGATCGAGAGCCCGACCGAGGAGACCTGGGAGGCCATCGGCGAGAGCCTCGGGGGTCTCACGACCGAGAACTGTGGGCACCTGCGAGAGCAGTTGGAGATGACCGCCGCCAGCTGATCCGGCGGTAGGCGGCTAGCCCTGCTTGAGCCCTTCCACCAGATCGATATACATCTGCATTGCGTCAGGCTGTGACGTGCCGCGTAAGCCGTCCCAGGCGTCGTGCTTGGCCCGGCCGACGAAGTCCATCATGCCCGGCCGATCTCCCGTCACATCACCGGCGGACCCTTGCTTGTAGAGGGCATAGAGGCGAAGCAGGTCTTCGTTCCCGGGTGTGGCCGGAAGTTCCCTGGCCTCTGCCGCGGCCGTCGCGAAACGATCTTCGAGGTCTGGCAATTGTCTCTCCGTTCGTTGATCCACTAATGATTGCGCGCTACTTGACAACTAGTAGCTGCGGGGGTGCCAGACTGCGGTTAGCGAGGGACCCGCCCGAGGAGGCCGAATGTATGCAGTGATCACCACGGTCGGGCTCAAGCCGGACCGCATAGACGATGTCAGGGAAGTGTTTCGGAGAACCAACCCGGGCCTGGTGGCCGGTCAGGAGGACTGGGTCAGTGCCGTGTTCACCGCCAACCGCAAGGACGACACAATCACTGTGATTGCCCGTTGGAAGTCCCCCGATTCCTACCGGGCGTTTGCCGCCAGCGATGAATACAAGTCGGCCATGGGCGAGCTTGCCCGCTACTTCCGGGGCAAACCAAACGTGGAGATCAACGAGATCCTCGTCGACATGTAGCGGATCCTTGGTATGGCTTTCAGCTTTCAGCTTTCAGCTATCAGCTTTCAGCTGTCAGCTGTCAGCTGTCAGCCAGAAGGTTGCTCCAACCAAGCGGCGTTTTGCTCGCCCTTTCGGCATCCGGCATCCGGAATCGGCATCCGTCTGCTTCCTTCCCAAGACACATGAGGGGAAGGTGGCAGCGGCCCGCAGGGCCGATGACGGATGGGGGGGGCTGAATCGGACGATCGTTCGAACAGCAGTTGCGTAGCAACTGTCAAGCAACCCGAAGGGTTGCCCCCCACCCCGTCTCCGCCTCCGGCGGAGCCACCCCTTCTCCGCCTCCGGCGGAGCCACCCCGCCCTCAAGTGCGGGGAAAAGAGACTCCCACCCTTTGGAACCGTCGGATTC
>JBPCTX010000193.1:0-3767 GCA_051011455.1 Acidimicrobiia bacterium
GTTCTGCAGAACCTTGGGAAGCCGGGCCTTTTCGACATTGAGAATCTTGCCCCGGATGGGAAGGATGGCCTGGACTCGTGAGTCGCGGGCCTGCTTGGCGGGACCGGCCGCCGAATCACCCTCCACAATGAACAACTCGGACTCATCGGGATCGCGGGAGGAACAGTCGGCCAGCTTGCCCGGCAAGCCGCCGGACTCCAACAAGCTCTTGCGACGGGTGAGGTCACGGGCCTGGCGGGCGGCCATGCGGGCTCTGGCCGCGGTCAGACACTTGTCGACGATCTTGCGACCCTCGCCCGGATTGCGCTCCAGCCACTCGGGAATTGCTTTGTTGAGTGACACTTCGACGAAGGACCGGATCTCCGTGTTGCCCAGCTTGGTCTTGGTCTGGCCCTCGAACTGCGGTTGACGGACCTTGAGGGACAGCACGGCGCTCAGGCCCTCGCGTATGTCCTCTCCCTGCAAGGTGGGGTCCTTGTCCTTGATCAGGTTCTTCGACTTGGCGAAATCGTTGACTGCCCGGGTGAGGGCCCGGCGCAGACCCTCCTCGTGGGTGCCGCCCTCATGTGTATTGATGTTGTTGGCGAAAGTGAGCACCGTCTCGGTGTACCCGGTCGTCCACTGCATGGCCAGCTCCAGTTCGCCATCCTCACCGACTGCTTCGGCGTCGAAGATGCGGCCGTGGAGGGGCTCGCGCTTGCTGTTCAAGTACTTGATGAAGTCGACCAGGCCACCGCTGTATTTGAAGACCTCGTCCTCGAGCTCGGGATCACGCTCGTCGATGAGCCTTATCTCCAGGCTCTTGTTGAGGAACGCCATCTCCTTGAGGCGGGAAGACACGGTGGCATGGCTGTAATTGGTGGTCTCCGAGAAGACATCGTCGTCGGCCCAGAAAGTGATGGTGGTACCGGTTCGCTTGGCGGCCTTGCCCTTCTTGACCGCAGCCATCGGCTTGCCGACTTCGTAGGCCTGGCTCCATTGGAAACCATCCCGGACGACCACGGCCTCCAGCCGGCTGGAGAGGGCATTGACAACCGAGACACCCACCCCGTGCAGCCCGCCCGACACGGTGTAGGCGCCGGCTTCGAACTTGCCCCCGGCATGGAGGGTGGTCAGGACCGTTGTGAGGGCGGACTGCTTGGTCTTCTTGTGCTTGTCCACCGGGATTCCACGCCCGTTGTCCTTGACCCGGACTCCCCCGTCGGCCATCAGGGTCACTTCGATCATGGTGGCGAATCCGGCCATCGCCTCATCGACCGCGTTATCCACAACCTCCCAAATCAGGTGGTGGAGACCCTTGGGCCCGGTTGACCCGATGTACATAGCAGGGCGTTTTCTAACCGCCTCGAGGCCCTCGAGGATTGTGATATCGCTGGCGTCGTAGGACGCGTCTGATGAAGAGTTCTTAGTTTTGGTTGCCACGCGATCGGCCGTAGTCGAGGTTATTTACAACTTTGTGATTATACCAGTTGCCAGGGTTAAGAACCAAGGTCCTCGCCGGTCGAATTTGTAGAACCAAATCGACGACAAACCCCTAATTTCCTTACGTTTTCGGGCGTTTTCTAGGCCGGCCTTCACCGGGGTCGCGGAGCAGGTTTCCAGAGCCTCTCCACGCCCCTCTGACCACTCAAAACGGTTGCTTGGCCACCCGGAGGCGGATCACCTCGACTGTGCCCTCACCCAGTTCCCCATCCAGGCGTTCCAATAGCTCTCCGGTCCGGTATCTGAGCAGGGAAACTGTCGCCGCATCGGTGACATCCACCACCAACTGACCATCTCGCAAGCCGGCCGGCCGCGCCTGGGTTGCCCACGGTTCTCCGGCCAGGTCCCCCCACTCGCTCGAGAGCCGGGCAGCCGTATCCGGACGCGACAGACCCAGCTTCTCCAGGAACGGTGCCAGCATGTCTGCAATCGGATCGAGGCTCATCCCGGCACCACCTTGCCGGCCGGGTCGACCTGCCAGTAAACCCCCGAGATCGATCCCACGTCATTGCGCCGGGCCGAAGAGAGAAAGGCCTGTGCCCGGGGCAGACGACTGACAACGGCTTCCGCCCTGGCCGGGTCTAGCTCAGAGAACACATCGTCCAACAGGAGGATCGGGGGGTCGTCGAAAGCGTCAGACAAAAGGTCAAACGCGGCCAGGCGCAGCGCCAGAACCAGCGAGCGCTGTTCACCCTGACTGGCGTGGGTACGGGAGTCACGGTCGTCCAGCATCAGGCCGGGCTGGTCTCGCTGCGGACCGGTAGTAGTCAAACGCCTTTCCATGTCATGACGACGCGAGGCGGCCAGAGCCTCGGCCAACCGGCCGGCCAGAGCCTCCGCATCGGCGTCGGGATCGGCCCAGGTGGACACGTAGTCCCACCGAACGGTGTCAGGGGCCAGCCGCTGATATGCCGCCTGCAGGAAGGGACTGAGCGCCTGCGCGGTTTGAAGCCGATGGTGGACAACGCGGGCTCCACTGGCAGCGATGGCGGCTTCGAAACTACCGAGTGCATCAACATTGGCGAAAGGTCCATCGGATCGCAGCAGCGCGTTGCGTTGCCGCAGAGCTCTCTCAAATTCGCTCTGATCGGCCGCCGCCGCCGGCCGGAGCTGAGCGGAAACGTCGTCGAGCAAATCCCGGCGCCGGCCGGCACTGCCTTTGACCAACTCCAGATCGTCTGGCAGGAAGGTCACAACGCGAAGGCGTTCGCGGACGTCGGAGTTGCGGGCGGGCCGTTTTCCATCCAGCAGCACTTTGCGACGCGAATCCCGGGACAGCAGGACTTCCACCGTGTGCTCCGACACCGGGCCTGTGACGGCTGCCCGTACGACACCCTCTGAGGCGTCGGTAGATATCAATGCATCGTCGGGAGCCTTGCGGAAGGACCGCAAGACGCTCAGATAGCCGATCGCTTCCAGCAGATTGGTCTTTCCGGCCCCGTTCTCCCCTACCAGAAGGTTGGTTCCGGGGTCGGGTCGGAACTCGAGGTGTGGATAACTCCGGAAGCTCTGGAGCTCGAGCCAGTCGAGCTGCATGGGCTACAGCCTGACCGGCATCAACAGGTAGAGAAACTCGGGAGAGTTGGCCCCGCGCAGAATCCCGGGTTTGAGCCCATCGAGCACTTCCAGCACAATCTCGTCATCCTCGATCACGCTGACCCCGTCACTCAGATAGCGGGGGTTGAAGGCAATGGTCAGTTTCTCGCCGCCGTAGTCGCCTTCGACCCTTTCAGCCGTCCCACCCACTTCCTGACGGGTGACACTGATGTCTACTCCCCCGTCCGACATTTCTAGACGGACCGGAATGTGGTCCTCGGCCACCAGCGAGGCTCGATCAACCGCATCGAGAAGGGCCGACTTGGCCACGGTCAAGCGGTTGGTATAAGTGTCGGGGATCAGTTGACGGTAGTTGGGGAAGGCCCCTTCAATCAGACGAACCGTCAGTGATCCGCGATCGGAGCTGAAACTGGGCTCCCTCTCTCCAACGTTGACATCAATCTTCTCGGCCCCGATGGTCCGTCCCAGCTCTCGTAGGCCGCGGACGGGAACCAGGCCGGAGCCCCCCGGCTCGACTCCCGGCAGGTCCCGTACCGCCAACCGGTACGAGTCGGTGGCCACCAGCCGCAACGCGCCCTCATTGGGCTCAAACAACACTCCGGTCAGGATGGGACGCGCATCGTCGTGCGAGGCGGCCACAGAAACCTGACTGATCGCTCTGACAACCTCGTCTCCTTCAACCTGGATGCCACCCGATGAGTCTTCTGACTCCAGACGCGGAAAGTCGT
>JBPCTX010000194.1:0-4108 GCA_051011455.1 Acidimicrobiia bacterium
TGGCGGCCGGGATCAGCAGCGAGCAGTGGGAGCCACTCCCCCACGACGATTGCGGGCGGTGCCCGGTTCAGATGGTGTGCCCGGCCTGGCCGACCGGAGCGAAGGCGTACCAGCATGAGTGAGATAACGGCCAGCCCCGAGCAGGTCAAGATCATCGAGTACCCCCTCCAGCCACTGCGGGTGGACGCCGGGGCCGGGACGGGCAAGACCACAACCATGGCGCTGCGTCTTGCTCACCTGCTGGACAGCGGTCGGGTCGACGCCGCCCTGGGCATCACCTTCACCAACAAGGCATCACAGGAACTGCGAGAGCGAATCGATGCCATGCGATCCTCCCAACAGCTCGGTGCCGTTGAGGTCGGCACCTATCACGGATTCGCCCATGGGTTGCTCACCGAGTTCGGTGCCTACGTAGGAGTGGAGCGAACCACCCGGCTGATCACACCCGGCTTTGTCCGCCAGTTGCTGCGCGATGCGCTCGGGTCCGGCTCCTACTCGGCGCTCGACCTGACAGTCCCGGGGAGCCGGGTGGAGGAGATGGCTGCCCTGGCCGGCCAGCTGTCCGACAATCTGGCCGACCCGGGTGCCGTCGACCCGATGGCGGAGGAGGTCGGCGCCCGCCGGGCCGAGCTGTTGGAAGCATTGGGGCGGTATCAGATCATCAAGCGGCAGCTGGGAGTGGTGGACTACGGGGATCTCATCCGGCTTGCTCACCGCCTGGTCGAGGATCATCCCGCCATCGCGGCACAGATCCGCGACCGCTACCAGGTGGTCCTGCTCGACGAGTACCAGGACACCAATCCCGCCCAGCGCGAGATGCTTCGGCTCACGTTCGGGGATGGCTATCCGGTAACAGCCGTCGGTGACGCCGACCAGACCATCTACGAGTGGCGGGGGGCTTCTCTCGAAAACTTCGCCGCCTTCCCCGACCACTTCCCCCGGCAGGACGGATCGCCTGCCGAGACGCTTCCACTCACGCTCAACCGGCGATCCGACCAGCGGATTCTGACTGCCGCCAACACCATCGCCGCCCGGATCGAACGGCGGGCCGGAGACTACGACCTGGTCGCCCGCGATGAGGCCGGTATTGGTGAGGTCGGTCACGGCTGGTTTCGCACGGCCACCGACGAGGCGGACTGGATTGCATCCGACATCCTGGAGGCTGTGGCAGACGGCGGGAACTGGCGCGACATGGCGGTGATCTTCCGCAAGAACGCCCAGATCCCGCTGGTGAGAAACGTTCTGGCTGCGGCCGGCATCCCGCTGCAGGTGGTCAGCCTGGGCGGGCTTCTGCACGTACCGGAGGTCACCGACGTGTGGTCCTGGCTCCGCCTCTTGAATGACCCGTCTGATGGGCCAGCCTTTCTGCGGATAGTGCTGGGATCCCACTTCCAACTCGGACTTGGCGATCTCGTTCCGTTGGCTCGCTGGACCCATGAGCGCGACCGGGCATCAGGCACGGCAGATCACGACGACAGCCCCGGATTCTCTTTGCTTGAGGCTGCCTTCGAAGTCACCGAACTCGAGCGACCGCAGGCCACGGATTCACTGCGGAGATTCACCAGCATCTATGCCGGGCTGGTCGAGGACGCTCAGGGAGTCACCCTCGTCGAACTGTGCCGGCGCGTCCTTTCGCGCCTGGGCGTGTGG
The DNA here is from genome assembly GCA_051011455.1 of Acidimicrobiia bacterium. GTDB lineage: Bacteria > Actinomycetota > Acidimicrobiia > Spongiisociales > SHLN01 > SHLN01. Next base: position 1,651 of record JBPCTX010000194.1, read on the forward strand.
ATCGAGATCGACACGATCGAGGAGGCCGCCGCCCGCTCAGCCCGCCTCAATCTCTATCGCTTCCTGGACTTGGCCGAATCATGGAGCCCTCTGGAGGGAAGGCCTTCCCTGACCGCCTTCCTCGAGTACCTGCAGACCCTCATGGAGGAGTCGGCCGCTGAGGAGCTCGACCTGGCCAGGGTGGCCCAGGCCGAAGCGGTAACCCTGATAACCGCCCACCGCGCCAAAGGATTGGAATGGGACGTCGTGTATCTCCCGGCGGTGGTCAAGGACACCTTTCCTTCCCGTCTGCGGGCGTTCGACGACCCCTACGCCCGGCCAGCCGCACTCCCGTTCGCCGCCCGGTTGGATGCGGCCTCCCTCCCCGATCTCGACCCCGCCGACTCCAAGAGCCGCCGGGAGGCCTTGCGGCCCCGCCACCAGGACCAGGAGTGGCGGACCGCCTACGTCGCCGCCACCCGGGCCCGCCACCGGCTGGTTGTGACCGGCGCCTACTGGTACGGACAGAAGAAGCCCAAGGATCCGAGCGAGCTGTTCGATCTCGTCGCCGGCCTCGCCGACGTCGTTCCGTACGTCCGATGCGACGACCCCGGCGATCGACCCTCCACCGCTGCCCCGACCACCTCCGGGCCGGCGCCGGATCCGCACTTCACAGATGGATGGGCCGCCGCCCTGCGAAAGGCCATCGCCGACCCCGATTGGGCCGCGGCTCAGGCAGCCGATCGCCAGGCGTACGATGACCACGTGGATCAGCTTTCCCTCACCATGGACAGCCTTCCGGAGCCCGAGGAAGAGCCAGGCTCAACCGCCTCATCCACTTCGGTGTCGGGCCTGGTCACCTATGCCGGCTGCCCCAAGCGGTTCTTCTGGAGCGAGGTCGACCGCTTGCCGCGCCGGCCGGCGCCGTGGCTAAAACGCGGGGTGGAGCTGCATCGGAAGATCGAGTTGCACAATCGGGGCGTGCTTCCGTTGGAACTAGCCGAGGACGAAACCTACGACTTCGCTCCCGACGAGGCCATGCCGGCAGCAGACGCCTACTCAACCTTCCAGCAGTCACGCTTCGCTTCGGACCGGCCCCGCTGGATCGAGGTGCCTTTCTCACTGTCGGGGTCGATCCGGATCCGGGGGCGCATCGACGCGATCTATGACCGGGAAGGGGCCTGGGAGGTGGTCGACTTCAAATCGGGAAGGCACCGGCCCGACCCCACCCGCGTGGTCCAACTGCAGGCCTATGCAATTGCGGTCGACGAAGGTGCGCTGGCCGGTGAGAGTCCGGACTCGTTGGCCGTCACCTTTGCCTACTTCGGCGACGGACTCGAGGAGGTCACCGAAGAGGTGGACTCAACCTGGCTGACTTCAGCTCGGAAGCGAATCGAGGGGATCCTGGCCGGCATCGACCAGGCCCGGTTCGATCCGACTCCGTCGGCCGGCTGCCACCATTGCGATTTCTCGCGCTTTTGTGAGGCCGGACGCGACTGGCTGGCCGCCAACCCGTGACCCGAACGGATCAGCCCGACTGGCGCAGATCCCGTCGTCCAAAAAGCACCACCGATGCCGCCACCAACGAGACGGTGAGGCCGGTCAGCACGGCGGCATGACCCCAGTGCATGCCGTTTACCAACGGATCACTGCTCAGGTAGTAGTGGAAAGGCGACCATCGGGCCAGAGCGGCCAGGCTGTCGCTCAAGGACAGGAATGCATTCATGAGGTGGAAGATGAGGGCCGCTCCGATTGCCCCGAAGACGGCAACCCGGCTGCGGCCGAGGCCGGCACTGAGCGCCAGCGCCAGAGCGCTGAAAACCAGCCCCACCAGCACTGCCAGCAGCGACGTCGCGGCCAGGTTCCCCATGCTCATGCCAAGGCCGCCCAGCACGGAACCGAGGGCGGCGCCGGCAAAAGTGATGAATCCCACGATCAAGGCGTGCAGTCCCATCGCCAGGCTCTTCTCGAGCACGATCCGGGAGCGGGTGACCGGGTTGGCCAGCAGCAGGCCCATGGTGCGGCGCTCCTCTTCGCCGGCCAGCGCCCGGGCGGCGATCGCAACGCCCACCACCATCACCGCGATCGGCGCCATCAAGCCGAAGATCTCCACCTGGTAGAACCCCTCCGCAGTCCCCATGTCGCCATTTCCGACCAGCGCCAATAGGGCCTCCGGGAAGTCATCGGCGAAGGAACCGAGGGCGTCCTCGACCAGGTTGTACATCGGACCGATCATCGCCCCCATCAGCAACATGGCGTATGAGGTGGCTATCAACACTCCCTGCCGTTCGGAGACGGTCTTGATCCAGATGTGCGAAACCCGGGTGGATCCGGCCAGGCGATCGACGATCGGCTGGGTGAGCGGGAAGGCGCGCAAACGGTCGAGCAGGGTGACACCGAGCGCTTGCCCTCGCAGGTCGCGCCGGTTCACGCCGTATACGGCCACGGCAGCCAGCACCCCCGACGCCGTCAACAGCAC
>JBPCTX010000195.1:0-2563 GCA_051011455.1 Acidimicrobiia bacterium
GTCTATGGCCCGTTGGCCAATGGCGCCATCACGCTCATGTTCGAAGGCGTGCCGAACTACCCCGACACATCGCGCTTCTGGCAGGTTTGCGACAAGCACCAGGTCAACAGCTTCTACACCGCGCCGACCGCGATCCGCGCCCTGATGCGCGAGGGCGAGGGACCGGTCAAGGCGACCGACCGTAGCAGCCTGCGCCTGCTCGGCACGGTCGGCGAGCCGATCAATCCCGAAGTGTGGGACTGGTACCACGACACCGTGGGGAACGGGCGCTGCTCGGTGGTCGACACCTGGTGGCAGACCGAGACCGGCGGCATTTTGATTACCCCACTGCCGGGCGCGATCGCGGCCAAGCCGGGTTCAGCGACGGTGCCCTTCTTTGGCGTCGAACCACTGCTGGTCGACGAAGAGGGCGTCGAGCTCGAGGGCAACGGCGTCTCGGGCAACCTCTGCATGCGCCGCCCCTGGCCCGGCCAGGCGCGCACCATTTACGGCGACCACGATCGCTTTCGCGAGGTCTACTTCTCGCAGTACCCCGGCCTCTACTTCACCGGCGATGGTTGCCGGCGGGACGAGGACGGGTACTACTGGATCACCGGACGGGTCGACGACGTGCTCAATGTCTCCGGCCATCGCCTCGGCACGGCCGAGGTCGAAAGTGCCCTGGTGGCTCACGAGGCGGTCGCCGAGGCCGCAGTTGTCGGCTATCCGCACGAGATCAAGGGCACCGGGATCTATGCCTACGTCTTTCCGAACCACGAGCACGAGCACGACGGCGAGGAGTTGGTGGCCGCCCTGCGGGCCCAGGTTCGGCGGGTGATTGGCCCGATTGCCACTCCGGACGCCATTCAGGTGGTCGAGGGTCTCCCCAAGACCCGCTCGGGAAAGATCATGCGACGGATCCTCCGGAAGATCGCCGCCGGTGAGTTCGACGACCTCGGTGACACCAGCACTCTCGCCGAGCCCGCAGTGGTCGATGCATTGGTCGCAGCGCGACGGGAGGGCTGAGGAGTACCATAGGGTCGCGATGGGCGACAAAGCGAATCAGGGCGGACGCTTTCTGCTGAGTGCTGCCTCGTTGGTGATTGTCATTGCCGGCCTGCGCGCCGCGGGCTCTTTGATTCTGCCGATCCTGCTGGCGGGCTTCCTGGCGGTGCTGAGCTCACCGCTGCAGCGCTGGTTTCGGCGGCGCGGTATCGGAGTGGCGATCTCGGTCCTGCTGACCGTTCTGGCGGTCTTCGCCGTGCTGGCTGTCTTCACGCTGATGTTCAGCGCTGCGGTGGCTGAAGCGGGAGCGGCGGCGCCGCAATACATCGAGCAACTGCAGGAGAGTGCTCGCGCGGCACGCTCCGATCTGCAGGACTCCGCTTTGGCAGAGTACGTCTCGCTCGAGCAGGTGGATCCGGCCTCGCTGGTCGAGATCATCACCAGCACCTTCGGTGGCCTGGTGCGGGGCACCGTGGTGGGGGTTGCGACGGCCTTCTCCTGGGCGACACTGATCTTGCTGGCGACCGTTTTCATGTTGGTCGAGGGCACCGGGTTCATCGACAAGCTTCGCCTGGCTACGCAAGGCCGCGGAGATGTGGACCTCGACCAGTTCCGACAGATCACCCGCGAGCTGCAGCACTATCTCGGGATCAAGACCATTGTCAGCGTGGGGACCGGCCTGACGATCTTCTGCCTGACCTGGATCGTCGGGCTGGACTTCCCGCTCTTCTGGGGACTGTCGGCCTTTCTGCTCAACTACATCCCGACCCTCGGGTCGATCATCGCTGGAGTGCCGGCGACCATCCTTGCCGCGATTCAGCACGGTCCCGGTATGGCGGGCTTCGTGGCGTTCGGCTATCTGGCGGTCAACGTTGGCCTGGGCAGCATCGTCGAACCACGGCTGATGGGATTGCGCTTCCGCCTCTCGACCCTGGTGGTCTTCCTCTCCCTGCTGTTCTGGGGCTTCATCTGGGGGCCACTCGGAATGCTGCTGTCGGTGCCGCTGACGCGCACGCTGGTGATTGTGGTCGAGAACATTACCGACGACCACTGGCTTCCGGTTTTGCTGGGAAGAAATCCCCGCCCGACTGACAAGACGGCTGATTCGGCATGAGCGATCCCGCGACGATCCTCCTGGTCGACGACGACCATTCGGTGCGCTTTGTCCTGCACCGGTCGCTGCTCAATCTGGGCTACCGGGTGATCGAGGCCACCAATGGCAGCGAGGCTCTCGAGTTGCTGCAGGAGGGCGGGGAGATCGACCTCATCATCACCGATGTAGTGATGCCCGACATCGGTGGCTTCGAGCTCATCAAGCGCCTCCCGCCGGAGTATGCCGAGGCCAAGGTGCTGTTCCTCAGTGGCTATACCGGCACCGATGGCGGCATCGACGGCCAGCGTATTCTCGATCCGGGCACCCACTTTCTGCGCAAGCCCTTCTCGACGGAGCTGCTGGCCACCAAGGTGCGGGAAGTACTCGACGAAGGCTCCGAGAGCACCTCCGAGAGCGCCCCCGTGGGCAGATAACGGGCGATTGTTGACTTCGCCCCATCGAAATCCCTACAATCCGGGAAGGAAT
>JBPCTX010000196.1:0-2600 GCA_051011455.1 Acidimicrobiia bacterium
AAATGGTTATCGATGGCGACAACCGCGGGGTGTTCACACCAGGCACGATCGTCACTGCCAACAGCGGTCCGGCCCAGGCAATCGAACCGGTCCCGGTCGGAACCCACAAGCTGACGGTGAGCGTGCACTGGGAGAGGCTCTCTTCCGGCGACCTGGATCAGGGATTTGGGCTGTTCAGCGTCAGCGCCACAGTCGAGACCGCTGCCTGCGACAGCTAGCCGGTTAGTCGGCGCCGCCTTCGCCTGAGCCACCACGCCCCCCCGGCCACGACTATCAACCCGCCGCCAACCAGATTGATCACCAGGTCTGCTCCCGACCGCTCGCCTGCGTCGGCCTCCACCGCCGACTCTTGCTCGCCGGCCGGCTCATCCGGTGGAGCCTCCGGGGCCGCGAACTCGGGTGTCAGCTCTCCGTAGCGTGGGGTCACGTCCACGATCATCCTGACCTCAACCGGCTCCGGATCGGGTGAGGTCCATGTCATGGCCAGCCAGGCTCCGGCCTCGGTGGCAGGCGGAAGCTCTCCGTCGCCGGTGTAGGCCATCGAGACACCGGCAGTCGCATCTCGACCGGTGGAGGCGAATCCCCCGGGAGACCGGTAGTCGTGCCCGAGGGCGACGCCATCCTCGTCGTAGATCTCCAGGTCGAGTTGGCCGGTCACGGTCCTGTCGCCGACCACGGTCGCCTCGACGGCCAACGCCTCATCGAATTCGAGCGGCTGGTAGTACCAGCGGGTCTCACCAGCGGTGATCGTGTCCGAGTAGAACCATCGGTACGGGGGGTATTCGCCGGGCGGGAACTCATATGGGTCGAACGGTTCCCACCGGCCAACATCCTTCAGAGTGACGGCCTCATCGGGTGATGGACCGCCCCCGCGAGTGTGGTAATCCTGACCCAGCGGTTGCCGCGGGTGGACGGTGACACCTGCCAGCCACCCGAGCGTCATCTCGCCTTCTGTTCTCTCGGTTTCCCAATCGAGGCCGACGTAGTAGGTGCCGCCCGGTGCTGGATCTCCCTTTGGGGCCAGCATCGCCTGCAGCCAGAGCGAGTTGTAGCTCTCTTCATCGAGACCGCTGAGGTGGGAGCCCTCCGCGATGCGGCTGGCGTAGGGCGCGAACTCGTGGAAAGTGCTGGCACCAAGCATCGAGAATCCTTGCTCGAGGTCGGCCCCGGACTCCGTGAGGCTCACCGAGTTGAGGCCGGACACGGGGCTGACGCGACGGGCGTCGTTTAGATCGGGGTCGAGAATCAGGATCTCAATCCGCTCGTCGGGCGTGGCGTCGGGGACCGGACTGGCATGCGCCCCCGTAACGAACAGCCCATGCCCCTCCCCGACCTCGACCGAGAACCAGCGCGTCTCTCCCGCTTCGAGGGACGACTCGTAGAACCCGGCCTCGATGAAGTCGGCCGTCTCGCCGATGGAGGGAGCCACCCGGAACGGGGTGGCGCTGGCAGGGTCGATTCCGCCGGCGATAGGAAGGTGGAAGTTCCCGACCTCGGGAATGGCGTGTTGGACGATGGAGCCCAGCTCGGATGAAAGAGAGGCGATCGACCCCACCTCCCGAAAGCTCCCCCCGGTCGACTCGGCGATGCAGCGCAGCTGCTCCCGGGCCGGATCGTCCTCCAGGAAGAAGCCCACGGTCTCTACCCGCAGACTGAAACCCTCCTGGATGAGACCGGCCGCCACTTCGCATGGATCGGGTGGAGCGCAGGTGTCCTCACCATCGGAGACCAGAACAATCGTTCCCGACCCGCCCAGATCCTGGGCCGCCTCCTGCAGCGAGAGGCCGATGGGGGTGAAACCGCGGGAGTCGAACGACTGGATGGCCGCCTGCATCTGGTCCCGGTCGAGAGGCGACACCGGGACCACCAACTCGCTGTCCCGGCAACCATTGGTCTTGTCTGTGTTGGGAACTCGGTGCCCGTAGACCCGCAGTCCAATTGGGATTCCTTCAGGCAACGCAGCCACCAGGTCGACCAGCGCATCCTGGGCACCGTCCATCAGCCTCACGCCCCGGTCATCAACCCGGCCCATGGATCCGGAGGCGTCCATGATCAGCAGAACCCCGGGCTCTACCGGGCCATCCTGAGCGACGGCTGGCGGCACGGCGAGCAGCAGCCCCATCACAATCAGGAGCGCCCGGCGCCGGTTCACAGTCAAAGGGTGGCGCCGGGGGAGGTCCTCCGGCTAGGGCCATTGGACCCGCGCTAGCGGCCGAGCATCTCCTTGATTTCCTGCCGCAGCATTTCGGCCTCGACATGCGCCCGCTCGGTTTGGCGGCGGGCAATGTGCATGGCCACCAGGCGAGCGATCAAGACCACCAGATACACCTGGCCGAGGAGGGCTTCGATCACGGTGAGAGCTTTAGCCCCCTCGGTGACCGGGGAGATGTCGCCGAAGCCGAGAGTCGTGAGTGTGACGAAGCTGTAATAGAACAGCGAGGAGTCACCCGTCTCCACGTTCTGGGGAGGCTGGAAGGCTGCCGGGTCGGCGTAGGCCATCCACGAGAAGACCGTCCCGAACAGAAGCCCGATCAACAGATAGGCCGAGACCGCCGCGAAGATCACATTGCTGTTGACCCGCCGCTGGGTGAGAACGTACC
>JBPCTX010000197.1:0-4337 GCA_051011455.1 Acidimicrobiia bacterium
CGAACATGCTCGAGTTGTTCTGGGATGGATCGGAGTTCTTCTCAGTCGCCCACGACGCTGAAGAGTTGATAACCCGACCCCAGGATCTCTTGGACAACCCGTCGCCGTCCGGCAACTCGCTGGCGGCGGAAGCGCTGATGATTGGCGCTCTCCTCACAGGCGAGGCCGAGCTGTTCGACCGTGCCGAATCGGCACTGCAGGCCGGCGCCGGACTGGCCGAGCGTTACCCGTCTGCCATCGGGCACCTGTTGGCGGTCGCCCACTCCTGGCTCTCGCCACCCCGCGAGGTCGCCATTGTGGGTGAGAGTTCCGCCCAGCTCCTGGAGAAGTTCTGGGAGCGGTACCGGCCCGACGCGGTGCTCGCCTATTCCGACGGCGCTGGTGGGTCCCAGGTGCCTTTGCTAGAGGGCCGGGTGCCTCACCAGGGCAATGCACTTGCCTACGTCTGTCGGCGGTTCGTGTGCGCGGCGCCGGTCGGCGACGCCGATGGCCTGGCGGCCCAGCTGGCCTAGTCGCCCGAGCCGGGAGTCGGCATTACCCTCCCAGCCGTGAGCGCCGACCCGACTACAGACCCACGGCTGAGAAGCTGGGCTGAGGTTGCCGAGGACTCTTTCTTCCCGATTCAGAACCTCCCGCATGGGGTGTTTCGCAAGCCCGGAGAAGCACCCCGCCTGGGAGTGGCGATCGGTGATTCAGTCCTCGACCTGGCCCGGCTGGCCGAGGCCGGTTTGCTCGATGGGGTAGGCCTGCCGCTCGCCACCTACCTCGCCGATTCGCTCAACCCTCTCTTGGCGGCCGGCCGCCCTGTCTGGAGGTCCCTGCGGGAACGTCTCTCAGCTCTGTTGGAGATCTCGACCCCCGACCTCCGTGACTCCCAGGTCGCCAACCGGGCGCTAGTTCCGAGGTCGGAAGTGGAGATGATGGCGCCGGTCCGACCCGGCGATTACGTCGACTTCTACTCATCGCTCCAGCACGCCACCAACCTGGGTCGCATGTTCCGGCCCGACGGGGATCCGCTTCTACCCAACTGGCGCCACCTCCCCATCGGCTACCACGGGCGCTCCTCGTCGGTGGTGGCCAGCGGGACGCCGATCCGCCGCCCGGCCGGCCAGCTCAAGGCGCCGGACCATGGTCCGCGATGGGGACCCACCGAGCGCCTCGACATCGAATTGGAGGTCGGCTTCGTCACCGGTGCCGGCAACGCCCATGGAGAATCAATCCCGGCCGAGCGTGCAGAGCAGCACATCTTCGGCGCGGTGCTGGTCAACGATTGGAGCGCTCGCGACATCCAGGCCTGGGAGTACCAGCCGCTCGGACCGTTTCTGGGCAAGTCGTTCGCTACCTCGATCGGGGATTGGGTGGTGAGTCTCGATGCTCTCGAGCCTTATCGGGTGGCCGCCCCCGCCCAGGATCCGCCGGTCCTCGACTATCTGCAGGAGACCGAAAGACGGGGGCTGGACCTACACCTGGAGGTGGCGCTCGCCACCACTGCTATGAGGCGGGCGCAGACGGTGAGCCGGGTCAACTTCTCGGAGATGTATTGGACGATGGCTCAACAACTCGCCCACGTCACCTCAAACGGCACTCCGCTGCGAGCCGGAGACCTGTATGCCTCAGGAACGGTTTCCGGCTCCGAGCCGGGCAGCTACGGCAGCCTCATCGAACTCACCAACAACGGCGCCGAGCCTCTGCGTCTGGAGAACGGCGAGGAGCGCCGGTTCCTCGAGGACGGCGACACAGTGACCCTGCGCGGACACTGCCACCGGGAAGGACTGCCTCGGATTGGGTTCGGCGAGGTCACCGGAACGGTGATACCGGCCCACTAGGTGACGGCCTGAGGCTGGTAGTAGGCAGCAAGCAGCAAGCAACAGATTGGATGGCACCGCGTTCTGGCTGATAGCTGAAAGCTGATAGCCGAAAGCCGGCCTAAATAGCCTCATCCAACGCGAGAAGAAGCCTCTCGTTCTCCGCCGGGGTTCCTATCGAAATCCTGATTGCGTCTCCCACCGTCCGGACGATGACGCCCCGCTGCTGGAGGGCCGCAGCACAGTCGGCGGCCGGCATCGGGGGGTTGACCCACACGAAGTTGGTCTGGCTGTCCGCGAACTCCAGGCCGCGGTCCGCCAACCCTCGCTCGACGCGCTCCAGCCCGGCCTGGTTGTCGGCCATGCGCTCGGCCACCAGATCCTGATGCTGCAGCGCTTCAATCGCCGCCACCTGGGCCAGGGTGCCGACCGAAAACGGAAGCTGGATGCGCTTCAACTCGTCAAGAGTGCGGGGGTGACCGATGAAATAGCCGGCCCGCAATCCGGCCAGCCCGTAAGCCTTGGAGAAGGTGTGAGCCACCACCACGTTCTCCCGCTCGATCGCCAGGCGGCGCGCGCTTTCGAAGTCAGGGGCGTTGGCGAACTCGTGATAGGCCTCGTCGACCACGACCAGCACCCGGTCCGGAATCGCATCGATGAACTCTGTGACCTTCTCCGCTGCCACGTGCGTGCCGGTCGGGTTGTTGGGATTGCACAGGTAGACGACCGTGGTGTCCGAGCGGACCGCGTCGGCCATCGCCTTGAGGTCGTGGCGATAGTCGACGTCAAGAGGAACACCAATCCCCTCGGCCATTGCCAGCTGTGTGGCGATGCGGTAGAGGCCGAAGGTGGGATCCGCAAAGACGGCGCTGGTACCGGGACCACCGACGGCCAGGGCGGTCACATACATCAACTCGTTGCTACCGCCTCCCACCCACACCTCGCCCGGTGAGATCCCGTGGAAGTCGCCGATGGCTTCCCGCAACTCCTGACGCCGGTTGTCCGGGTAGCGGTTCACCGCCGAGGCGGCCGCCGCCACTGCTTCCACGACGGGTGGGAACGGCTCATACGGACACTCATTTGAGGCCAGCTTGATGACCGATTCCAGGCCGTGCTCGCGTTGAACGTCGGCGACGGGACGCCCCGGTGTATACATGGGAATAGCGGCGAGATCGGGCCGAAACGTTGGCACTGTACCTCCAGGTCAAGGCAGCCTAACGGAGCGCCCTCGCTGCCATGCAGAGAGGTCAACTCACGGCACCGCCTGCCGATACACCCTGAGAGCACTACCCCGGGGGCTCCACTTGGTCATGCCGCAACCAGAGTCAGATCATGAGCAGAGGTTGATCGAATCCAACCTGAGCCTGCGCCGCGAACTGGAGGAACTCCGGTCTGCCTCGTCGACTCAACGGGCCAACCTTGAGCGGCAGCTGACCGAAGCTATCGCGGCCGGTGAGCACGCCCGTGCCGCTCTCGACAAGAAGGCAGAGGCGCTGGCCCACATGAGCCATGAGCTGCGCACCCCGATGAATGGGATCCTGGGAATGACGAGGCTGGCTCTCCAGAGCGAGCTCTCCCAGAAGCAGCGTGGCTACCTGGAAGTGGTCAACTCCTCAGCCGACTCTCTCCTCACTCTGATCAACGACATCCTCGACCTCTCCAAGCTCGACGCCGGACGCTTGACCCTGGAAGCGATCCCGTTCGATCTGCGAGACAACGTCGCCAACTCGGTCAAGAGCATCGCCACTCTCATCGAGGACAAGGGCCTGACGCTGGAGGTCCGAATCTCCGAGGATGTACCCGCCGTCGTGGTCGGGGACCCGGGACGGCTGCGCCAGGTCCTGCTCAACCTGGTCTCGAATGCAGTCAAGTTCACCGAAGAGGGCTCGGTGAAGGTTCACGTCTCGGCGAGGTCCACCAGCGCCGAAACAGTCGAGCTCCACTTCCAGGTGATCGACCAGGGCATCGGGATCCCCGCCGACCGGATCACCACCATCTTCGAGCCCTACCTCCAAGCCTCCGACAGCACCGCTCGCGAATATGGGGGTACCGGGCTGGGACTGGCCATTTGCCGCGATCTGGTCGACCTTATGTACGGACAGATCTGGGTTGAGAGCGCCGAAGCCGAGGGTTCAACCTTCCATTTCACCGCCCAATTCGGTTCGGCGTCGGCCACCCATGACGAAGCATTGGCAGCCATCGATGAGCTCACCCACCTGGCCGTCTACGTCCTGGCCGCTGAGGCCCCGGCCTACGCGCTGGCCGAGCACCTCGACAGGGCCGGCATCCGGCCGTCAATGTTCGATCGCCCGGATCGGCTGCTGGAGGCCATCGAGGAACATGCTCCCGACATCGCGGTGGTCGACCTGGATCACTCCGAACTCGAGATCATCGAAGACATCCCCGACCGCGTCACCACCATCGTCGTCACCTCATCCGGTCAACGCGGGGACGCGGCCCGCTGCCGCCAGCTGGGCGTGGCGGCCTACCTGACCCGCCCCTTCGGCCCGCTTGATCTGCGAGACGCCGTGC
>JBPCTX010000198.1:0-4728 GCA_051011455.1 Acidimicrobiia bacterium
GTCAGTTCGCGCTTGGACTTGAACTTGGCCTGAGCTGGACCTGCAAGCAGGGCAGTGAGGGTGACCAATGCCACCAGCAACGTGACGATTCTCCGCCGTGAGAACACGCTTGTCATGACTTCTCCTCAGTAGTCGGCCGGCAGCATCCGGCAACACGGATTGTAGGGTGGCCAGCCACCCGCTGTGGCGGTGAATTGACTAGACAGCCGAAGCCCCTGCGCAGCCACAACTTCGCTCAGGACACCTTGCCGGGCCGGAACGGTTCAGGCAGCTCCACTGTGGTCGCCGCATCAGCGCTGTCGAACAGCTCCAGAGCCGCCATGGTCACGTGGCGATGTCGCTGATGGTCTCCGGCCGCACCCAGCGGTCGGCCCATCGGGTGCCTGGTGACCACGACCCGCGGGAGTTTCATCTCCTCGGCCACATGTCGGAATGCCCGCACCAGGATGGTGCTGGTGGGGATCCCGGCCTCCTCTATTGCTCTCGCGACGTGTCCGACCGACACGTGGCAGACCGGTCAGACCGGAACCAGCAGGACGGCATCGACGGCTTCTTCCGCCAGGGTCTGTGCCCACTCGGGACCTGATTCCTTGATGATGCGCATCTGGGAGGCAGCACCGGGAAACGAGAACGCATCCCCGTGAAGAGCCCCAATCGCTCCCTCCGCTTCCAGCTCTCGCAGTGCTGTGATCGGAAAGGCGACGCCCGGGTCGGTTGCAGCAGAGGTGACGTCGTAGCCACCATGGCGAACTCTCAGGTTCTCGTGCACGGTGTCGATCGGAATGCGTGACAGGGTCGGTGGGGTCTTGAGGAACTCATCGATGCGGTCCTCCGCCTCCTGCTGGGTCATGTCTTTCACGTCGAAAGGCCGGGGATCATCGCCGACCACGAAGTGCCCACTCGAGGTGAACAACGCCACGCTCGACTCTGACAACGGCCGGGCAGGTTCGGCGAATGGGCCATCCTCATAGACCCATCGTCTGGTCGCACCGTCACGGGGCTGGTACCCGCGAATCTGCCAATCGATAGCCAGCTGAATGAGGGGGTCAAGACCTCCGTGGTCGTAGGCATCGCCCAGGTGATCCAACAACTCCCGAAAGAACAGAGCGGCCTCGTCGTCCGGCAGACTCTTGAGGAACTTGAAATTGAGGTCCGAGCGTGAGCCATAGGAGAATGATCTTCGAAACTCTTCAAAGGTCTCGCTCATGGTGCGAGCCTAGGACGAAAGCAATGATGGTTGGATGGAGGCATGAGTAGGAGCCTGACGACGATTGCGGTGGCCTTGTTGCTGGTGGCGGCTGCCTGTTCGAGCGATGACGAGTCGACGACCACCTCGGCGGATGCCGCGTCAACCCCAACGGCCACCCTCGTCGGCCTGGAACCGTCGGCAGCCCCCGACGCCGTGGCGTGCCCACCTGACATCGCGCTTGAGGACTGGGAGCTGGAGGCGGCCGTCCTCCTGCCGGGATTCGTTCTCCCGGACGGCACGGAGCACCAGCCCGCGACCTACCGCCTCCTGTTCCAGCGGGGTGCCGATGGCGGGTATGCGACGGTCCCGGAAGCAGCCGAAGCCGCCACCGCCTGGCTGCCGGCCGAGTTCCAGCCGGACATCAGGTCAATCGTCCTCAACCATCTCGGGCGCAACTACGTGTTCGAAGGGGCGCTGGTCGAGGCCGGCCCGGTCCCGGGTTCGCTGCAGGAGCCGTGCCTGCTGCTGGCCGCCACCGCCCAGATCGTGGTGTGGTATTCGCTGCAGGTGGCCGATCCGTTCGGCGAGGCCCAGGTGTTCTGGGTGTGGCAACAGCAGGGACTGCCGATCGCAATCGAGCCCTACGTCCCCTAGCGGCTAGCGGGTGATGGGGTCGGCCAGCTCGGGGTCGATGTCGTAGCGCTCCAGGGCATCCTTCACGGCAGCCGAGTCAAGCCGGCCATCTTCGACCAGCCCTGACAGCACTGCCACCACGACGTGTCCGGCGTCAACCTCGAAGAACCTACGCAACGCTTCGCGCGTGTCAGAACGGCCAAAGCCATCGGTTCCCAGTGGGATGAACGTTCCAGGCACCCAGCGGGCGACCTGATCGGGAACCATCTTCATGAAGTCGGTCACCGCCACCGTTGGGCCTTCCTGCCCCTCCAGAGTGCTGGTGACGTACGGCACACGATGGGCCTCCCCCGGGTGGAGACGATTCCACCGCTCGGCTTCGAGGGCTTCCTCACGCAGCAGCTTGTAGCTGGTAGCGCTGAACAGCTCCACGCCTACGCCGTAGTGCTCCAGCAGCTCAGCTTGGGCCCGGCGGGCCGCGGTGTGGGCGGTGCCGCTGAACAGGACACGAGCGGAATGCTCGGCCCCCTCCGGCGACGGCGCGAACCGGTACAGCCCCTTGCAGATGCCCTCGTCGACACCTTCCGGCTTGGCCGGCTGGAGGTAGTTCTCGTTGTACAGAGTCAGGTAGTAGAAGATGTCCTCGCCGTCCTGATACATCCGCTTGAGGCCGTCCTCGATGATGACCCCCATCTCGAATGCAAAGGCGGGGTCGTAGGCCTGGCAGACGGGAACGGTCGAGGCAAGCACCAGGCTGTGGCCGTCCTGATGCTGCAAGCCCTCGCCGAGCAAGGTGGTGCGCCCGGCGGTCGCCCCCAGCAGGAAGCCGCGGGCCCTGGCATCGGCTGCCGACCAGATCAGATCGCCCACTCGTTGGAATCCGAACATCGAATAGAAGATGAAGAACGGCGCCATCGGCACGCCGCGGGTGGAGTAGCTGGTGGCCGCGGCGATCCAGCTGGCCATTGCGCCGGCCTCTGTGATTCCCTCCTCGAGAATCTGCCCGTCGGTGGCCTCCCGATAGGAGAGCAACAACTTGGCGTCGACCGGCTCATAGAGCTGGCCGCTGGCGGCGTAGATACCGATCTCCTTGAACAGCGCATCCCAGCCAAAGGTCCGGCCTTCGTCCGGAATGATGGGAACCACCCGGTCGCCGAATGATTCGTCTCGAGTGAGGCCTCTCAATAGGCGTGTAAAGGCCATGGTGGTGGAGGCCTCCTGCTTGCCCGATCCGGCTGCAACCTCCTGGAACGGCTCACTGCTCGGCAGTGCCATCGCAGTTCTGACCTCTGTCGTCCGGGCCGGGACCGGCCCACCCAGCGCCGTACGACGCTCCATCAGATACTGAAACTCGGGAGACTCCACCGGTGGCCGGAAGTAGGGGGCGTCCTCATCCTCGAGGGCTTCCTCGGGAATCTCATCGTGGAGCTTCAACGTGTCACGCAACTGCAGCAACTGCTCCTTGTTCAACTTCTTGATCTGATGTGTTGCATTGCGACCTTCGACGTCCTCGCCAAGCGTCCAGCCCTTGATGGTCTTGGCCAGGATGACCGTCGGAGCGCCCTCATGGTCCTCCGCCGCTTTGTAGGCCGTGTACAGCTTGCGGAAGTCGAGGCCACCCCGGCGCAGTTGCCAGATCTCGTCATCCGTCATGTCCTCGACCAGAGCCCGCAACCGGGGATCGGGCCCGAAGAAATGCTCCCGGATGTAGGCGCCGCTCTCTGCCTTGTAACGCTGGTATTCGCCGTCGACCGATTCGTTCATCTTTTCGACCAGGAGACCCTCGGTGTCCCGGGCCAGCAGCTCATCCCAACCGCTGCCCCAGATGACCTTGATGACATTCCATCCGGCACCCCGGAACATCGCCTCCAGCTCCTGAATGATCTTGCCGTTGCCCCGGACCGGACCGTCCAGTCGCTGCAGATTGCAGTTGACCACCCACACCAGATTGTCGAGGTGCTCGCGTCCCGCCAGCGAAATGGACCCGAGAGTCTCGGGCTCGTCTGTCTCGCCGTCGCCGACGAAACACCAGATTCGGGATTGGGACGTGTCGTCGATCCCCCGGTTCTGCAGATACTTGTTGAAACGGGCCTGATAGATGGAGTTGATGGGGCCAAGGCCCATGGACACCGTGGGGTACTCCCAGAACTCCGGCATCAGGCGCGGGTGGGGATAGCTGCTGAGCCCGCCGTCCAGCTCCCTCCGGAAGCCGTCCAGGTCCAGCTCGTGGAGGCGGCGCTCGACGAACGCTCGGGCGTAGATGCCGGGCGAGGCGTGACCCTGGAAATAGATGGCGTCGCCGGGATGGCCACTGTCCTTGCCCCGGAAGAAGTGATTGAACCCGACCTCATACAGGAGCGCTGAGGAGGCATAGGAGGAGAGATGGCCGCCGATGGCGTCGGCGTTGTGATTGGCGTTGATCACGGTGACGGCTGCGTTCCAACGGATGAAGCGGCGGATCCGCTTCTCCAATTCGTAGTCGCCTGGGTAGGGAACGTCGGCCTCGACAGGGATCGTGTTGATGTAGGGAGTGGAAACGGCCCCTGGAACGCCCACTCGCTGCTCGTATGCGCGCTCAATCAACTTGGCCAGGAGGAACTTGGCCCGCGGCCTCCCCTCCACCTCGATGATGTCATCGAGAGCAGTCAGCCACTCCCCGGTCTCCTCCGGATCCGGATCGGGCAGTTTGTGTGTGTAGCCGTCACCGATTACCACGTGGATTCCTCCCTAGCGGGCAAGACTAATTGCTAGACCCGACCTAACAGTATGGACCGAATTCCGAGCGGACAGCGGACAGCGGACAGCGGACAGCGGACAGCGGACAGCGGACAGCGGACAGCGGACAGCGGACAGCGGACAGCGGACAGCGGACAGCGGACAGCGGACAGCGGACAGCGGACCGCGGA
>JBPCTX010000199.1:0-5964 GCA_051011455.1 Acidimicrobiia bacterium
TCCCGGGACTTCACCTGATTGACCGGGCGGTCCGTTGCCGTCCGGGCCCAGCCCCTGGCCGCGTCCGGCCGCGAACTCGCGGGCCGTCTCGGAGAACTGGCGGGCGGTCTCCGCAATCCGAGACCCGTCCACCATGTCGCTCTCCACCTCCTCCTCAATTGTCGCCAACAAGCCCGAGACTTGATCGCGAAACACCTGCGTGTCCTGGTACCCCGAGCCCTCAGACTCCGTCACAGAGGCGATCTGCCCGGCTGCCTGTTCGAGCGCACCGGCTGCGCCGGCGTCGGCGTCGGCCGCGATGTTCGCAACTGCCTTCTCAACAGCAGCCACGGCCTGCTCGTGATGTCCGTTTATCACCAGTGTCCGGGCTTCCTCGATTCGCTCTAAGGCACCGCCGTCGTTGATGCCCACGCTCTCCAACGCCCGATCAAGGCCGTAGAGAAGGTCGCCGGGAACGGCGCCGTCGGCCGCGAAGGCCGTCCCGGTTCCGATGGCAGTGAACGCCAGGGTCCCGATGAGAACCCTCATGGCAAAGCCCGAGACAAACGAGCCGACGGCACGGTGCCGACGGCGGACGAGCGGCCCGGCGGAGCCCTGGGCGACAGGAACTCCGGCCGGGTTGTTAGCCGCTTCGTCTTTGAGCATGGTCAGGTGGCGCGCGCTCACGTCGGCATCAAGAGGGGTAATCCCGAGTGCCTTCAGCTGCGTTAGGAATTCGGCGACCGGAGAAAGGGGATCAACAGTCACCGAGCTTGCGGGGAGCAAGTCCAGCAGTTCGTCGCGTGCATGTTCCTCAGCCATCTCATCCCTGTAATCGCCGGAGCCGCTCATTTGGATACGGACTCGTCTAAGACTTTCCGCAGACGTTGCAGAGCGCGGTGCTGCAAGGCCTTGATCGCCCCTGTGCGCTTATTGAGAATGCGAGCCACGTCGTCGAGCGACAAGTCGCCTATCACCCGGAGGGCCAGCACTCGCTGCTGCTCGACGGTTAGCACTGCGAACCCGGCCTGGAGGTCGCGGCCGGCCAGACCCCCGAGCGCAACCTCTTCCGCCGCAGGAGCAGTCTCGGCCTTCGGCAGGTGGCCGTTGAGGTCCTCGGGACGCCTTCGAGCACGACGACGGCTGTCGAGCACTCTCCGATGCACGATGGTGAAAAGCCAGGCCCGGAAGGCGGCCTCATCCCCAACGAAACTGTTGAGATTGCGCACCGCTTGAAGGAAGACCTCACCGAGCAGATCGTCAGGGTCGGCAGCACCCTGCGATGCTGCGTAGCCCCTCACTTTGGGGGCGTAGGTCTGGTAGAGATCACTCCAGGCCCAATCGGCGCCGGCGCGGGCCGCTTCCAGCAGCGATTCCCAAGGGTCGAACGTCACTCCGGTCCTATTCGTCAGCGGTTGGATACCGCGCGGCGCCCCGTTCCCGGAACCGGGCCTTTTGAATCCATCGGCAACCGTGACGGGAGCCTTGAAGGAGGCTGTTCAGCGGTTGCCGGGCTGCACGAAACCTGATTCGTAGGCGGCAATGACGGCCTGGGTGCGGTCCCGAACCTCCAACTTCAGAAGCAGGGACCCGACGTGGCTCTTAACCGTCTCGGCGCTCACAAACAGCGCATCGGCGATCTCCCGGTTGGATCGGCCCTCCGCCACCAGGCGGAACACATCCTGCTCCCGCTCAGTCAAGCTGGCGACCGCCCGTGTCAGTTGAGCCGAGGGATGAGGAGGGACAAAGCTGCGGATGAGGTCGGCGGTGGCGGTCGGAAACAAGAGCGACTCACCCGAGTCCACCACCCGCACCGCCTCGATGAGATCCTGGGGTGGGACCCGCTTCAACACAAACCCACTGGCCCCGGCGTGGAGTGCCTCGTACACGTACTCGTCCAGCTCAAACGTTGTCAGGATCAGGACGCGAGGTGCCCCCTCCTCCGCGAGAATGGCCCGCGTGGCTGCCAGCCCGTCCAGATTGGGCATCCGGATGTCCATGATCACCACGTCGGGGGCAAGCTGACCGGTCAACGAAATAGCTTCGCGTCCGTCTGCCGCCTCGCCGACGACAGCCAGATCCGCCTCAGCGTCCAGAACGGCGCGCAGCCCGACTCGAACCAGTTGATCGTCGTCGGCGATGAGAATGTTGATCAAGGGCGTCCCGGTTTCTAGTCGATGGGCAGCCGGGCCCAGACCCGGAATCCACCTTCCGGCCGGGGTCCGGCCTCAACGCTACCTCCGAGCAGAGCGACCCGCTCTCGCAATCCGACCAGTCCGCGACCGCCCGTGCCGAGACTGTCCAGGTCCCCATTTGCCACCCGACCAGGGCCATCGTCGCTGACCTCGATCTCGAGAGCACCAGCGGTGCGATGGAGCCTCACATCGGTGGCAGCCACACCGGCATGCTTCAGAACGTTGGTCAACGCTTCCTGCACAATCCGGTAGGCGAAGCGACTCACATCCCGGGGCACATGCTCGATCCCACCCTCAGTTGTGAGGCGGATCTCCATGCCGGCGGCACTCATCTGTTCGACGAGACCCGGGAGGCTGGTCAGATCGGGCTGGGGAGCGGTCTCGGCTCCCTGATCTTCACGCAACAGTCCGAGGATCCGGTCGAGCTCACCGAGCGCCTGTCGCCCGCTGGTCTCAATGTTGCCGAGGGCATCCCGGGCGAACTCGGGGTCGTTGTCGAAGACATGGCCGGCAGCGCCCGCCTGGACCACCATCATCGTCAGCGTGTGGCCAAGCGAGTCGTGCAGCTCATGGGCGAGCATGGTCCGCTCCTCAAGGACGTCAGTCCGTTGCTTGAGAACAGCCCGTTGCTCCCGCTCGGACGGTCCCAGCAGCGGCCGTGCCATCAGCCCGTGCAAGCGTCCGAAGCCGCTGATCACATGGGCCGAGACTGCGGCCATGAACACTCCGGCAACCGGTAGCAGCCAGACGGTCCACTCGGGGAAATCCTCGAGCCAGAATTCGACTGGCTGGAAGTCGACATCCGTCCGACTGAATTGATCCGACAAGTCTCCGATGAACAGCGAACCCGGGGCCGCAATCAAGCTAAACGTGGTCGACACCAGCACGACGGTGACCACAAACCCGAAGATGCCGAGCGGGAAACGAAGCAGTAACCAGGCGAAGCTGCGCCAGGTGTACGAGTCGGAGATGATGGCCTTCGCCTTCTTGGCATAGCTGGTGCCCGCAACCTGGGGGCTGGTGGGCGGGTCGATCCTCTCGCCCAGCAGTGCCTCCACCAGAGCTCGCTCGATGATGCCCAGCCCGCGCCACACCAGGACGGCACCAAACAGGATGAATATGCCCACCCAGATGATGGTCAGACCCACACCGAGCGAGAGGGACACGACCAGAAAAACGAAGTAGAAGATTCCGAGCGGGAGGCCGAGCAGCAGGTAGAGAGCCCGGGCGTAGGTGGAGCCTTGAACGAGCGGCCGAAAGAGAGCCTTCATGTCGTGATCCTCTCACGTCGGGGAGCCGCCGCCAATGCCGACGAGGTCCGACTCGAGCGGCGGGTTCCGGAGCTGACCTCCAGGTTGGGGAGGATTCGTCCGGCGAGTCCCGACACCACAAATCCAAACAGCCCGAGAGCAGCCAGGATCCCGACCGGGGTGAGCACCCACTGCAAGGGTCCGAGGGGGGCGGTGATGAATTCCATACCGCCAATATCTCCGATTCGGCCGTTGGTGTCTTCCCGCTGGAGGGCGGTTCCCGTCTCCCCCATGCGGGGGACGCCGTCGCCGTCTCGATTGGTTCTCAGCCCCCCTTCAGCTCCGTCCCCGCACTATGAACGAGAGGAAAGGAAACCGACGTGCTGCATTTGCTGGCGGTTGTGTCCATCCCCGCCCTGCTGGCAGCCCGGCTCGACTCTGCCGGTCTGGCCTTTGTGGCGGCTGCCGGACTGCTCTGGGCCGCGGGAATCTATCTCTGCTCGACGGCTCCCGTTGTGGCTGGACGAAGGAGGCGGTCGGTAAACGAAACACTGACCTCGGCACTCACAACGCTGGCGGCATTGCTCGCCGTGGTGGGTGCGATTGCCGCCCTGCTCGGCCTCTGAGGACACCACTCTCCGGAGCCGCAACTAGCGTTAGGGCATGCACTACCGCCACACCCAGTTTGCCCCCGGGCTCTTTCGCATCATCGTCATCGCCTTCCTGATTTGCATCGCCGTCATATCCGCAGCCTCTGGAGAAATTGCCGCGGTGCTGATCGTGCTGTTCGTTGCCGGCATCGTGTCGGCGGCCATGGTCGTGTTCGGACGGTTGACGGTGGAAGTGACCGACGACGGATTGCGCGCCTTCTTCGGATGGGGCTGGCCCATCCGAACCCTCACCTGGGACAAGGCGACTGCAGTCAGGATCGTTCGGAACCGGTGGTGGTACGGGTTCGGGATTCGCTGGTTCCCGGGCGGATCGCTATGGAACGTATGGACTCTCGATGCTGTGGAATTCGATCTGGCCACCGGCCGCAAGCTGCGGATAGGGACCGACCAACCCGATGCCCTATTGGCGGCGCTGGTCGGCCGGGTGGCGATGGGCTAGCTAGCCGGAAACGGCGGCCAGAACCTCGTCGATGTCGGCGTGATCCCCGGCGTATTCCTCATAGTCCTCATACAGCAACACCTCGCCGGGACCGATCACCAGAGTTGCCCCCAACTGCGTTGGACGCCTGCCGAGCTTGCGCTGACGATGACCCTTCGCCACCGATCTCAAGCCGGCTGTGTAGGCAGAGGGCCGCAACGCAGCAGTCACCCCCAATGAATTGGTTCCAACTATGTCGGCCGCCGAGCCGTCCTCGTCCAGCAGGACCGGGAACGGCACCCCCTCATCCTCGATGAACGCCATCGCGTATTGCTTGCCTCCGGTACCGATTGCGGTCACGCCCGCGCCTGCCGCCAGGAACTCCTCGTAGCGGTCGCGAACCTGACCGGCTCGCTCTCGACAGGTCATTCACCCGAAGTGCCTCAGGAATAGGACTACTTCGGGTCGCTCCACCCATAAGTCACCGAGGCGGTGCGGATTCTCGTCCGGATCGATCAGCACCTGGTCGGCTAGTGCCGCCACATCAAAAGGCACGATGCTCGCTAGTTCGCGAGAGCCGAGGCGAAGAAGTCTCCGACCGTAGCCCGGAACGCGATCCGGCTCTCCTCCCATGCATAGAACATGTGTCCACCCCCGTAGTGCTCAACCGTGAGCCGGGCCGCCACGTCTGGGTCGAGCCGCATCAGGTTGCGAATGCGATCGGTAGTGAAATAGGGAGTCACCAGGTCGTAACGACCGTGGGTGATGAACGCCTTCATATGCGGGTTGAGGCTCATCCCGTACCGCAAGTCATCGGTGGCGCCGACGTTGCTGTCCAGAGCGTGTTGCTCCATATCCAGCTTCCACGACGTGAACACCTCGTAGCTCAAGAGGTGGTAGTCGCGCTCTATCTCGATGCCGATCTCCTGTCGCAGCTGCTGGTTGACGGCCGACGTGTAGGCCGACTCGATACCGGCCAGCGTTGGATCCGGCCCGGCGAAAGCTGCCCGATCCGGGAACGGGTCATGGGCGGTGACGGTGGAGTCGTAGAGACCGAGTACCTTGCGCTCGGACCGCAACAACTCCCGGACAAAAACGTCCATCGTGATCCGGCCCTCGGCCCTCGCCACCAGGTCCGCCGGCAGGCCAAGCAGATCGGCGAGTCGAGCGGTGATCGCTCCTCGTTCCTCCTCGCCCAGGCTGGCACCACGGGTCAGATAGGCAACGTATTGACTGGTGGCGAATTGCTCGGCCGCAGCCAGCACGTCCTCAAGCGGAGTCCCCGCCTCGAACGCCCGCGAGCGGCCGTGAAAGACGGCCGCCGCCGCCATCGTCGGAAGCTTGTCGATCCAGGGCAGCGTGTCGTAATCCGACGGGTTGAGGGGCGCAAACTCGAGCGCCGGTGATATCAGCACGGCGCCGCTCAAGCCGATGCCGTATGACTCTGGAAG
>JBPCTX010000200.1:0-6933 GCA_051011455.1 Acidimicrobiia bacterium
GGTGATGGAGGTGCTGGTCGAAGGCGGTGTCGGCCGCTGGCTGGCCGTGTTCCAAACCTCCTATCCCGAGATTGTCGGCCCGCTCCGCAGCCTGCGAGAGGTGGATCCCAAGCTGATCGCCCCCTTCGATGCCCGGGTTCTGAGCAGCGGGGGTCAACCTGCTGTGCGACGCGACGTGCGGGCAGTGGCCGACGACGAGAGTGATGGCACCATCGACGGCTACTTCCGGGAGCGAGGACGCCCCGCCGTCTACGACCTGATGTACGACATGGCCGAACTGCCGGAGAATGACTGGGAAGGGGTAGTGGAGCCGCTCCTCGACTTCGATCCCAAACCTCCCCTGGAGGGCGAGGAGGCGGTCGAGATTGAGGTCCGCATGTCCGCAATCAACGTCCTCTCGTGGACGCACGACCACGGGCGGTATCGGAGGTTCCAGGACTCTGAGTTCAGCGCCGACGCCGATGGTGGCGAGATCGCGGTCGACTCCGTTGTTGTGGTGTGGGTACGCCAGCTGGCCACCGGAAGGGTCGACTCGGCCGGATCCGTTGTTCCCGACTACGAGGTGGTGGGGGAGGGCCCGGTTCAGGTGTTCCGTGATGGAATGGTCTACGAAGGGCGGTGGGTTCGTGAGTCCATCGACGAGTTCTTCAACTTCCAACTCGACAACGGTGACCCCATCCCCCTCACCCCCGGCCGCACCTGGATTCACATCACCCCCCTGAGCGGAAGAGTGGACTGGAACTAACGAGCCAGCTACCAGCTACCAGCTACCAGCCACCAGTAAGCAGTAGGCAGCAAGTTGCCCGGGACCGCGTTCTGGCTGAAAGCTGAAAGCTGAAAGCTGATAGCTGATTGCTGACAGCTGAAAGCTGACAGCCGACCAGCTTCCTTCCCGCTTGTTGAGAACGGCTTGGTACAATCGCGCTCATGGACAAAGGAACGGATCGAGTCAAGCGCGGGTTGGCGGAAATGCTCAAGGGTGGCGTCATCATGGATGTCGTCACCGCCGACCAGGCCAAGATCGCTGAAGAGGCCGGCGCGGTTGCCGTCATGGCGTTGGAGCGGGTGCCGGCAGATATCCGGGCCGATGGGGGCGTCGCACGTATGTCCGATCCGGGCATGATCGAGCGAATTCAGGCTGCCGTCTCCATTCCCGTGATGGCCAAGGCTCGAATCGGGCACTTCGTCGAAGCCCAGGTGCTGCAATCGCTCGACGTCGACTACATCGACGAGAGCGAGGTCCTGACCCCGGCCGATGAGGAACACCACATCGACAAGTGGAACTTCACTGTGCCCTTCGTCTGCGGGGCCCGGAATCTGGGTGAGGCTCTGCGCCGGATCGGCGAGGGAGCGGCCATGATCCGTACCAAGGGCGAGGCCGGAACCGGCGACGTAGTCGAGGCGGTCCGTCACTTCCGCACCATCAACGGCGAGATGCAACGCCTCACCACCATGAAGCACGAAGAGCTGATGTCAACCGCTCGCGACCTGGGCGCCCCCTTCGACCTGGTCGAGGAAGTGGCCACCACCGGGAAGCTCCCGGTTGTCAACTTCGCGGCCGGCGGACTCGCCACTCCCGCCGATGCCGCCCTGATGATGCAACTGGGCGTCGACGGGGTGTTCGTGGGCTCCGGGATCTTCAAGAGTGGAGATCCGGCCGCTCGCGCCAAGGCCATCGTCGAGGCGACCACCTATTACGAGGATGCCTCCATCGTCGCCAAAGTGTCCCGCGACCTGGGCGAGCCGATGGTCGGAATCGGCGTCACCGAGCTAGAGGAAGGCGAGCGCCTGGCCGGTCGGGGCTGGTAGGCAATGCGCGTCGGAGTCCTTGCCCTCCAGGGTGACTTCCGCGAGCACGCAGCTCTTCTCGTTGGCATGGGCCATGAGACGGTTCTGATCCGCAAGGCCGAAGAGCTCTCTGATCTCGACGCTCTCATCATTCCCGGCGGCGAATCCACCACAATCGGCAAGCTGGCTGACCGTTACGGCCTCCTCGAGCCCCTGCGAGAGGTGATTGCGGGTGGCCTGCCCACCCTCGGCACCTGCGCCGGGCTCATCTTCCTGGCCGCAGGAACCACCGGCAACAGTCAGATCCACCTGGGCGTCCTCGACGTGGTGGTGGAGCGCAACGCTTTCGGCCGCCAGATCGACTCTTTCGAGGCCGAACTGGCCGTCTCGGGACTGGATGGGCCGCTGCACGCGGTGTTCATCCGTGCCCCTGTGGTTGCCAAGGTGGGCGCCGAGGTCGAAGTGCTGGCCGCGGTCGGTGACGACCCGGTGATGGTGCGGCAAGGCAATATCGTGGCGACATCGTTCCACCCCGAGCTCACGGGTGAGACACGGGTCCATGAGCTGATGTTGGAGAACTGATGTCCGGTCATTCGAAGTGGCACTCGATCAAGCACAAGAAGGCGGCCAAGGACTCCAAGCGCGGCAAGCTGTTCGGCAAGCTGGTCAAAGCCATCGAGATTACGGCTCGCGAAGGCGGTGGCGACCCGGACGGCAACGCCTCGTTGGCAACTGCCATCCAGAAGGCCAAGGATGCCAGCGTTCCCGCAGACAACATCGAACGCGCCATCAAGCGTGGCACCGGGGACCTGGAGGGGGTCACCTACGAGGAGCTGTGGTACGAGGGGTACGCCCCGGGCGGGGTCGCCCTGTACGTCCAATGCCTGACCGACAACCGCAACCGGGCCGCTTCCGACGTACGCTCCACCTTCTCCCGCAACGGCGGCAGTCTGGGCGAACCGGGCTCAGTTGCCTATCTGTTCAACCAGAAGGGCTATCTGCTGGTGACCGGCCCCGAAGACGACGTCATGCTGGCCGCCCTCGAAGGAGGAGCCGACGACGTGAACCCTTCCGGTGATCAGTGGGAGATCGTCACCGCCCCCGGCGATCTCGCTGCGGTGCGAACCGCCCTGGAGGAGATGGGGATTGTGATCGACAGTGCCGACGTCACCCAGCTTCCTACCGTCACAGTTCCCGTCGATACCTCCACCGCCCCCAAGGTCCTACGACTGGTGGATGTCCTCGACGACCTCGACGATGTCCAGGCCGTTTTCGCCAACTTCGACATCTCCGATGAGGTGATGGCAGAAGTGATCTAGCTCGAGGCGGCCTTTGGCCGCCGGCTATCAGCCTTCAGCCTTCAGCCTTCAGCCAGAACGAGCCCTACCCACTCTCCTGCCTACTGCCTACTGCCTGCTGCCTACTGCGCCTCCAGCGTTGCTCCCGTGGTACCTGGGACGTGGGTTCAGGAGGTGGCTCAGGCCGCCTTCCTCTTTGCTCGCGCGAACTCGAGCTTGCGTCGCTCTGTGACGGTTAGGGCGTTTTCGAAGGGCTCCAGCAGTTCGACGTAGGCCTCGTAGTCGCCCTCAGTGAAGGCTGTGTGGGCACGGTCGCGGGTGCGGTTGACTCGTGGGGCCGAGTGAGCGGCCTGGGCGGGGAGCCGATCGATGGCCCGCTGGTCGGTAGAGATTATTTGATCCAGGTGGCGGCGGAGAGCGGTGGCCAGCCGGCGGGAATGGCGGGCGAGGGCGGTGGGCGATGCCACCCCGGAGTCCTCATGGCCTTCATGGGGGATCTCCAATACGTCCAGCCAGCTGGCCAGTGGGTGAAAGCCGCTGCCGTTGGCGCCGATCTCCAGGTCGAGGTGGTAGTCGCGATGTCCGTAGCTGAGACGGACCGGACGATTGGATCCCGTGAATTCAATCACGGCCAGGAACGGGAAGGTGGCGTCGGCGGGAGCGACCGGAGAACGATAGCCATCAGCGACATCGAACGTGCTCAACGAAGAAGGCAACAGGTCTCGCTCCGGTCCCAGGAAGGCGAATGCGTCGCGAATGACGATCTCGAAGGCGCCGATCAGCTCAGACTCATCGGGAGGTTGAAGGCGGCCACACTCTTCCGTGCACATCGTGAGTAGATGCTTCGTCTTCTCAGCGTGGAGGTTGAGGAAGATTTCGGCGATCAGCTGTCAGCTGTCAGCCATACCCCTCCCGCGGAGCGGGAGGGGCAAGGGGAGGGGTGAGAGCGCGTTCCTGTGCTCCAGCCCAAGGCATGAGCAGGAATCGGGGAACGGGCAACGGGTAACGGGACCCAGGTAACGGGTTGTTGTTGGTGTCGGGGGTGTCGCCTATGCTCCCAAACATATGTTCGTTTTGGGGATTGATCCCGGTCTGGCCGTGTGTGGCTACGCGGTGGTCGAGAAGACCGCTGGTGGCGAGCGGGCCATCACTGCCGGAGTCGTCCGCACCGAGTCGGATCAGCCGGTTGCGTCGCGGCTGGCCGAACTGCACCGGGATCTGGGCGCAATCGTCCAGGAGCAGGAGCCGGATGTGATGGCCATCGAGCAGGTGTTCACCAACCGGAACCTGATGACCGCCATCTCAGTGGGGCGAGCCTCCGGGGTGGCACTGCTGGTAGCAGCCCAGGCCGGGATCCCGGTCTACGAGTACACGCCATCGGCGGTCAAGGCAGCTGTGGCCGGTTACGGCAAGGCCACCAAGGATCAGATCCGCTACATCGTGGCTTCCCGGCTCAAGCTCCGGGCCCGGCCCGAGCCCGCCGACGCGGCCGATGCGCTTGCTATTGCCCTCTGTCACCTGCAAGGTGGAGCCAGCAGACAGCATCTCGAACAAGCAGGACGGGCACAATGATCGGACGAGTACGCGGCACCGTTGTCCAGCGGGCTCCCGGCCGGGTCGTGGTTGAGGCTGGCGGTCTCGGCTACGAGATCGCCATCACGCCGCGCGGGCTGGCCGAGCTCCCACCCCTGGGAGAAGAAGCCGTCGTCCATACCCACCTTCACGTGAGAGAAGACCAGCAGGCGCTGTACGGGTTCCTGTCCGAGCAAGAGCGCGACATCTTCCGGATCCTGCTGGGTGCCTCTGGAGTGGGGCCCAAGCTGGCGATGGCAATCATGGCCACCCTGGCGCCAACCGAGCTGCGCAGGGCGGTCGGCGCAGATGATGTGTCGGCGCTGGAAGCGGTCCCGGGAGTGGGCAAGCGGACGGCTCAGAAGCTGATCCTGGAGCTGCGTCCCCGCCTCGACCTGGGCGACGGCGACCTTCCCGGCGACGGGACCGGCCTGGCCGAAGTGCGGGCTGCTCTCGAGACCCTCGGCTTTGCAGCTCCCGAGATTCGGGAGGCCCTGCGCGAGGCGGGCGGTGACGGTGCCACCGAGGACGTGCTCCAGTAGGCGCTGCAAGTACTGGGTCGGACATGATGATGAGAACATGAGAGAAGAAGGACTGCTGGCCGGACCGACGTTGCCGGAGGAAGAGGCCTTCGATGCCGGCTTGCGACCCCGCGAGTTGGGGGAGTTTGTCGGCCAGGAGCCTCTCAAGGAGCGGCTTTCAATCCTGATTGAAGCCGCCCAGGGTCGAGGGGAACCCCTCGACCACGTCTTGCTGTCGGGCCCGCCCGGGCTGGGCAAGACAACTCTGGCCGGAATCCTTGCTCACACGATGGGGGCGCAGTTTCGCATCACCTCGGGGCCAGCCCTCGAGCGGCCCGGGGACCTGGCCGCCGTCATCACCAACCTCGACGGTGGGGATGTGCTTTTCATCGATGAAATCCACCGTCTTCCTCGTACGGTCGAGGAGGTCCTGTATCCGGCAATCGAGGACTTTGCCCTCGACATCGTTGTCGGCAAAGGCCCGGCTGCCCGCAGCATTCGTCTCGACCTGCCCCGCTTCACCCTGGTGGGAGCCACCACCCGGCTGGGGAGGGTCTCGTCTCCGCTGCGGGATCGCTTCGGCTTCATCGACCGCCTCGACTACTACCCGGCTGAGGACCTGCAGCAGATCGTGGAGCGGACGGCGGCGATTCTGGAGGTAGACATCACCCCCCAGGGCTCCACCCTGGTGGCCACCCGCAGCCGCGGCACGCCCCGCATCGCCAATCGGCTGCTGCGCCGGGTGCGCGACTTCGCAGTGGTGCGAGGAGACGGTCGCATCGACGAGCCCACCGCCGACCTCGGCCTCAAGACTTTCGAGGTTGACGATGCCGGCCTCGACCGGGTCGACCGGGCCATCCTGTCTGCCGTCATCGAGAAGTTCGGAGGCGGGCCGGTTGGGCTCACCACACTGGCGATCGCGGTCGGGGAAGAGCCGGAATCGGTTGAAGATGCCTACGAGCCGTTCCTGCTGCAGCGGGGATTCCTCAAGCGCACCCCACGGGGCCGGGTGGCCACCGACTCCGCCTATCGCCATCTGGGACTGACTCCTCCCGAACCGGCTCAGTCCAGCTTGCTCTGAATCTCTACCCTTCCCTCGATGCAGATTGAGGACTTCGACTACCAGTTGCCGGCCGATGCCATCGCCCAGATGCCGGCCGAGCCGCGTGATGCCGCCCGCCTGCTGGTGGTGGGCGATCCACCCGTCGACACCGCCTTCACCAACCTTCCTGACTATTTGACCGAGGGCGATCTGCTGGTGGTGAACGCCACCCGGGTCCGGGCCGCCCGACTGCAGGGAACCCGCCCGAGCGGAGGCGCCGTCGAACTGCTCCTGCTCGATCAGACCCGGGACGGGTGGGAGGCGCTGGCACGTCCCGCCCGCAAGCTTCGGCCCGGGATGCTCCTCTCCTTCGATGACCTGACCGCCGAGGTTCGGCGGGTCGAAGCAGATGGGGTCGTGGTGGTGTCTCTTTCAACCGGGAGCGGGGCCGGCGTCGATGAGACCATCGACCGGGTCGGCTCGGTGCCCTATCCGCCCTACGTGACGGCCGGACCGTCCGATCCCGGGCGGTATCAGACGGTGTACGCCGCCTCGACCGGTTCGGCGGCGGCTCCCACCGCCGGCCTGCACTTCACCCGCAACATGCTGGAGCAACTGGCGGCCCGCGGCATTCATACCGCTGAGGTGTTCCTGGACATCGGGTTGGACACTTTCCGCCCGATCGCCTCGAGCAACCTCGACGATCACCGTA
>JBPCTX010000201.1:0-3953 GCA_051011455.1 Acidimicrobiia bacterium
GGTTGTCAGGGTCGCAGTCGAACTTGTCGGTCCACTTGTTCGACGGCCAGGGCTGGCCATTGGCCTTGAGCGGCGGGTCAACCGGTGGATCAAACAGGATCTCGGTCATGTTTGACCCAGACGCCAGCTTGTAGCCAACGACATGGAAGGCTCCATAGCCGGAGATGTGGTAGCACTTGCCGCTGTTTCCGCAGTAGCCGCTGCCGTTGGCCGGTCCGGTCCAGAGATCGTCGAAGTAGGGAATGAGGATGGTGCTGCCCTTATCAGGAAGGTCAAGCAGCATGTCCTCGATCAGATCCTCACAGGGGGGCGGAGGCCCACCGTTGCCGGTATCCGAGGGCGCCCAGCCCAGGTCGGGGGGGGTGGCTCCGTCGTCGATGCCATATACCTTCGCCAGGCAGTCGTCGGTGTTCTCGACTTCCAGCCATCCAAAGCCTCCGGGAAGCCGGCCGTCCTCATTGGCGTCCTGGCCGGCGACAGCGTTGCAGTCCTCGGCCGGGTTCCCACCGGCATGGAACATCAGCGTGGTGTAGTCCCGGTCGGCCGCGTAGCTGATCGGTGTGTCACGAAGCGGTTGGGCGGGGGAACCGTACTTCTCCCACTCGCACTCAGAGATGATGATCGGCAAGGTGGCCAGCTGGCGTGGATTCCCCCAGGCAACAGATGCCTTGGCCCCAACGGTGAAGCCATCGAACCCGACGATTCCGGCGAACAGCATGTCGAATTTGTGGTCGCCACTGGCGTCTTCGGTGGCGTCGTAAACCGTGACCGTCCTGGCAGCAAGGTCGAGTTCGACATTCGATGCAAGCGCACGTCCGTCGCGGGCATTGGCATCGACGTAGACCTCGGCAACGGCGTACTCGTCGTAACCCGCACCGCACAGACCGGCGGCGCAATCCGCCGCAATGGCGAGAGCGGCGGCGTCGGCACCGTTCTGCAGTTGACGTCGCTCTTCCCACATCCGCCCGAAGTCGACGGCGAATGCCGTCAGCGCCAGCAGAGCCACCAGGATGATGGCGGCGAAGACGATGGTGGCGCCTGAGTCGCTCTCCCACCGCCGGCGCGCAAGGTCAATCAGCCCCCGCATCGCATTACACCTTCGGATTGCATCGTGAAGTTGCTGACGGGGAAAAAGGCGATCTGAAGTTGGAAGGGATACTGGAGGGTCACCGTGGCAGGCTGGCCGGGAGTGCATGCCGAGAGCGTGACAGTGATGTCGGACGACGTGAGAGAGGTGGCGGCATCTTTGGCGGCAGTTTCTCCTGCCACTGGATCTTGGGTGATGGCGTACTCGCGGGCACCCTCACGGGCGGCATGGGTCAGGGTGTTCTGAGCGTTGTAGGCGCGACCGAACTCAATGATGCCGAATACCAGGAGCAGCAGCAATGGAACGACAATTGCGAACTCAACAAGGGCTGCGCCGGAATCGCGTTTGAGCTTGGTGGACAAGGTGTGGTCCCCTCTCGGGATTGTGGGGTTTGGCCACCGTCGGTGACCAAACCCCCATCTCCCGTGTTATGTCGCTAGGAGGCCGACTTCGGCCCGGGCGTCGTGGAGATGTTGCTCTGAGCGGTATCGAACGCGTTGAACACGTCAACACCCAGAGCCGTCACCACGAGGATCGACACGACTGCGATGAGTGCGACCATGATGCCGTACTCAACCATCGTTGCTCCCTCATCCGAGCTCAGCTGAGCCCGGAAGTAGCGAACGAAGCCAGTTACTTGTGAAAGCACTTGCTCCCCTTTCCTACATCAAGGACCCACCCGATTGGAAGGCCCTGTACCCACTCATAGTGGTTGCACGCGCGCAGAAGGCCCTCATCAATTTTGATAGATTCTCAAAGCGGCTAGATCGGCCCGATCCCGAACGCCCCCAGCCCTTGCAGCGTGACTGAGATGGCAACGGAAAGTGCAAACGGACCACGCAACGGTGGTCGGGTGGCCACGCCCTCCTTGTAGGCAAGGAACAGGACAGGGGCGGCAGCCACCAGCGCCTCCAATGGATAGCGATACCCGATGAAATCCCCACCTCTGGCCGAGTTGGCCTTGTACTGGAGCAGCAAGTAGGCGATACCGCCAAGAGCAGCCCCGCGCGCCCACCCTGGAGCGGCCCGCCAGCCGGCCCGGAGACCCGGAAGCAGGACGAGGAGGAACGGAGACCAGATGAAGATGCCCACCTCCCGTGAGAACATGGCATCGAAGATGTTCCGGCCGAAGCGACCGAGCCGCAACTCGGAGAGGGCCCGATCTTGGAACCCGGGACCGTAGCCAGCGGAAATCGACGCTTCGCCAAATAGAACCCAGTTGTAGGCCAGAAACGCTGCCAACCCGGCGAGGGCACCGAGCCCGACCAGTACCACCGGCCGCCAGGACCGACTCTTCCATGATTGGCCCAGACCGGCCCCGGCGGCGATCACTGCCAGATGGGGTCGGGTCAGGATGGCGGCGCCGTAGGCAAGGCCGGAGCCGAGAAGAGGGCCTTCAGACAGAAGGAGAGCCAGGGCGATCCAGGCCATTGCTGGTCCGTGTTGCCACAACTGGTCGGCGGCTACCGGCCACGCCGAGGTACCCAGGCCCGCCAGATAGGCGGACATCACAGCCAGAGACCCTGACCCCCCCAGGCGGCGGAAGGTCAAGGCGAGCAGGCCCATGGCTATCGCGGTCGCAAGAGCCGCCGTTATCGCCGCAGGGCCAATCGGGACCTGAGGCACGACGACAGGCTGCTCTAGCTGCGGGTAAAGATCACGCCAGAACTCGTCTATATCTTCTGGCTGGTACTCAACCCGCGGAAGATCCGAGGGCCATAGCGCGAAGGCCGGCAATGCCACCAGCGCGGCACCCGGCGGGTATTTGCTTGCAATCGAGTCCTCCGCCGGCACGATCCAGGAGATGAAGCCGTATGTCACATCCTGTCCTTCGAAATCTTCCAAATAGACCGTGCCGCGATTGATGACGCTCCAGGCTGTGGCTGCATTGGTGTAGGCATCGTTGATAATCGGATAGGTCCACGTGGCAGTCGCCAGATAGAGTGCAAAGAGAGGGGCCGACACCACCAGGAACAGCCGGGGCTTGGTAAGTCCGTCCAGGCGAACACGGAGCCTGGCAATGCCAGAGCGCACTCTTCCGCTCGGTTCGGCTGACGTCATCCTCATCCATCGGCAGGAAGATCGGGGTTCTTGTGTACTACCTGGGTCATCCGGCCGGCTGTTGGCCGGCGTCTGGCTAGGTCGCTACCGCCTGACGCAACCCCATGGCTTGCGCGTGCAGGTCGGCAGCCCTCGCCGCGACATCTCCGACCGCGGGAACATCCGACAACTCCAACTGCGGATGGGCCCCCTGCAGTTCTGCAGCCGACATCCCGCTAACAGAAAGCGCACCGGTGCCCGCCACCAACCGCCCCACCGCCTCGTGGGCCTCACGGAAGGGAACACCCTTCTTGACCAGCGACTCGGCCACGGTCATCGCCACCGTCGTGTCGTCGGGCTCTGAGGGGTGGAACTTGGCAGTGGCCAGCAGGCCGCCGAGGGCGGGGAGGGCGGAGGCAAGGGTGTCGTCGGCGTGGAAGACGGCCCGCTTGTCCTCTTGTAGATCGCGGTTGTAGGCGAAGGGAACTCCCTTCTGAATTCCGAGCAGAGTGGCTGCATCCGCGGCCACAGTGGCGGCCTTGCCGCGGGTCAGTTCGGCGATGTCGGGGTTCTTCTTCTGGGGCATGGCGGACGAACCCGTTGCGTAGGCGTCGTCCAGGGTGATCCAACCGAATTCACTGGTCGCCCACAGAACGACATCTTCGGCCAGGCGGGACAGGTGGGCCATTGCCTGGGCACAGCAGAAGGCGTACTCGGCCACCAGGTCTCGAGATCCAATCGCGTCCATCGTGTTGTCGAATGGACGCTCAAATCCGAGTGCCTCAGCGGTGATCGACGGGTCCAACGGCAGGCTGCTCCCGGCCAC
>JBPCTX010000202.1:0-2985 GCA_051011455.1 Acidimicrobiia bacterium
GTGATAGACGTCGTGGGGAGCAGCCGCCAGGACGCCCGCCCACCGGCTGTCTCCGGGGTGAATGATTTCAGCAAACATGACCGGCCCTACGCGATTGCTCGGCCGGGAGGGTAGCCCCGGCGAGCCGGACGGCGGTACGCTGTCGTTCGAGACGAAAAGGGGCCGGCAGCAGAAGATGGAGCGGATATACCTATCTCCCCCGCACATGGCGGGCACAGAAATGGAGATGATCTCCGATGCCGTCGCCTCCAATTGGGTTGCCCCACTCGGACCACATGTTGATGCCTTCGAAGCGGAGTTCGCCGCTGCCGTACAGCTCCCACATTCCGTGGCGCTTTCTTCGGGAACGGCCGGCCTGCATCTGGCTCTGGTGACCCTCGGCGTCGGACCGGGAGACAAGGTGATCTGCCCGACCCTCACTTTCGCAGCCACCGCCAACGCCATCACCTACGTCGGTGCCGAACCGGTGTTCGTCGACGCCGACCCTGCCTCCTGGAACCTCGATCCCACGCTGCTGGAGTCCGAGCTCGCCAGACGGCGCCCGGCGGCCGTGATCACGGTCGATCTGTACGGACAGTCGGCCGACCACGAGCGGATCCTGAAGATCTGCGACCGGTACGAGATACCCGTGATTGAGGATGCTGCCGAAGCGCTGGGGGCGACCTACCGCGGCCGACCGGTTGGAGGTTTTGGCCGGATGGGGGTGTTCTCTTTCAACGGCAACAAGATTATCACCACCTCGGGCGGCGGCATGCTCGTATGCCGTGACGAGAGCACGGCCGAACACATCCGACACCTTGCCACTCAGGCCCGCGACCCCGCCCCTCACTATCAACATTCCAAGATCGGTTTCAACTATCGAATGTCGAACGTGCTGGCTGCCATCGGTCGAGCCCAACTGGAGGTTCTGGACGAACGGGTCGCCGCCCGCCGTCGCAACTTCGACCACTACGTTGAGCTCCTCGGTGACCTTCCCGGCGTCGGCTTCATGCCGGAGGCCGCCACCGGTGTATCCAATCGCTGGCTCACTTGCATCACGATCGATCAGGACGCCCTAGGGGTCGGACCGACTGAGCTGCGGGAGGCCCTCGAGGCAGAGAACATCGAGGCCCGTCCAGTCTGGAAGCCAATGCATCTGCAACCGGTGTTCGCCAAGTCCCGGTCGGTCGGCGGAGAAATCGCGGAGGGCATATTCCAACATGGCTTATGCCTTCCGAGCGGATCCGCCTTGGCCGCTCCGGACCGGGAGCGGGTCTGCTCCATCATCCGGCGAACCGCCGGACAGACCTAGGCCGGCAACCCGCTCCGCCGCTCCTCCAGTATCTGGAATGACGGCAACTCAAGAGATTTCGGTAATTGCCGAAGGCGCTCGTGATATCGAGGAGGTAAAACGATGTCACGTCGCTCACTGCTGTTGGGGTTCATTGTGCTGTGCTCCCTGATTCCGTCCACCATTTCGCTGGCCGATTCACACACCGCCGACCCACCCGCCGTTGATACGTTCCATGTCGGCCTGTTCGACACTGGGATCTCTCTGGCCGTTTCGACACTGCCTGCCGACGGAACCATCACCGATATCGAGCCGGACGGAACCGACGGCTTCACAGCCGTCGAGAGCCGATCGGGTCGCTGGACGCTCACATCAGACGACGACTCCACCCAGATCAGCCTCAAGACCTTTAAGAGCTATCTGGTTGCCCGTATGGTCCGCACCTGGCCCGGAGGCCAGAAAGAGCAACAGAGCCTGACCATCAACTTTGAGCCTGCCGAGCCCCCGCCACCGGAGCTCGAGTTCCCGGGGACGCCCACGACTACGACGCTGGCTCCGGTGACCACCACGACAGCGGCTCCCGCCACCACGACCACCACAACCAGCCCACCCGCAACCACGACCACCACCAGTCCACCCGCAACCACTACCACGACGACGACCAGCCCACCCGCAACCACTACCACGACGACGACCAGCCCACCCCCGACCAGTACCACGACGACGACCAGCCCTCCCAGCGAAAGCAACGTCGTCTATCTATCGGGCGACTACCCCAACGGGTTGGACACCCGCGACGGCGAGCCGGCCGGGACGCTGATCGACGCCAGTGACGGCAGCTTTCATCCCCACAAGAGCACCGCTCTGCGCATCTACAACATCGGTGAC
The DNA here is from genome assembly GCA_051011455.1 of Acidimicrobiia bacterium. Taxonomy (GTDB): domain Bacteria; phylum Actinomycetota; class Acidimicrobiia; order Spongiisociales; family SHLN01; genus SHLN01. Next base: position 2,159 of record JBPCTX010000202.1, read on the forward strand.
AGCAGGCTGCTTGGCGGCTACTACACCAACAGCGCTCCCGACAACGGCGGCTGGAGCGATTACAAGTCGGCAACGGCAATCGCCCTTCGCTACTCGCCTGGCGTCACCGTGGAGGGCGTGGCCATCGACGGCGCGGGTGACGGGATCAGCTTCGGGGCCGGAACACCGGATTGGACTCTGAAAGACTCCTACATCGGTCATGCCATCGACGATGCGATCGAGAACGACTACCAGTACAACGGAGTCGTCGACAACATCCTCGTCGACTGGGGATACGCGTTCTTCTCTTGCCGGGTGGGTTCCAGCCGTCGCTACAACGGTTCCGCGGCCCATGGCAGCGTGACGATCAAGAACTCACTCGTACGACTGGCACCCCAGGGGAATGGTGGCAACGGTGGGCGCCTTTGGAAACAAGAGAAGTACGACACACCGGGTTGTGGACTGCGTGTACACAACAACGTGTTCCTCTACGAGCCCGGGAGCTACTACAACACCTATCTCGACCCAAGCGACGAGGACGACATCGACTACCAATCCATACTCGACGCCAGCGGAAACATCGTGGTTTGGCTTGGTGAGGGGCCATTCCCCGAGAGAGTGCCCGAGGGCTTCACCGTCACCACCGACCGGAGTGTCTGGACCGCTGCAAGAGCTGCCTGGTTCGATGCTCACCCGGCGTTCTCCGCCTACGAATAGGGGACCCTGAGCCACTTTCTCGAGTGAATCCGCGGAGGTGAAATAGGCAGCCGTCGAAAGCTGCCGAAGTACCCCTCAGCAGGATCTAGTAGTACCCGGCCGTGATCAAGCAACTGGTTATAGGAGCCTGC
>JBPCTX010000203.1:0-3001 GCA_051011455.1 Acidimicrobiia bacterium
GCGGTGCACAAACCGTCGAGCGGGGTGACGTCGGCGGTATCGGGAACAACCGTCACCGCGGCCGTCACGGCTGTGGCCGGGTCGGGGCCGGAGTTGGAGACGCGGGCGCGGTAGGTGGCGGGCCGGCCGATCGCAACCACGTCGGAGTCGACGCTGACCGTTACGTCGAGATCGGCCGAAGGGGGATCGGCGGTGCCGGGCCGCCAATCGGGGTAAAAGTCGCTGCTGGTGGAGTTGAAAGGAAGGACTGAGCGGCCTGTGCCGTCGCTGTTGATGACCACCAGATCAAAGTCCGACGGGAAGGTGGTCGTCGAGGCGAACAAGATCTGAGTGCCGTCCGGCGACCAGGTTGGATGCCAGTTGAAGGCACCGTCATTGAGAACAGTCGTCGTCGTCCCAGCCCCGACATCGAGCACCGCTACGGCCCAGCCGGAAGCCGGTCGCGAATAGACAATCCTGGACCCATCCGGTGACCACCTCGGGTAGCGGGCCGTTCCCGCTGTTGGGAAGCTGGCCACATCTGCCCCCGTGGTGGCATCGATGATGGTCAAGATGTCGTCGCGAGCAATCGCGACCCGGGTTCCGTCCGGCGACCAGTGGGGATAGCGGTCCTGGGCGGTGTTAGTGGTGAGCTGGGTGAGGTTGGAGCCATCGTTGTCGATGACATAGACCTCCCAGTCGTCGCCACCTGCGAAGTTCTCGGAAACCTGGATAGCGAGCTGCGATCCGTCCGGCGACCAGGACGGTTGACTGGCCCGATCAACCGTGGTGGCAAGCGGGCCTATGCGGTTGGCGCCGTCGGGGTCGGAAATGAATAGATGGGTGTCGCCCCCGTAGGCAATCCGGCTGCCATCCGGCGACCAGGCGGGCGTGATCTCGTCCTCAAAGCTCGTGCTGGTGATCCGGGTCGCGCTGGCGTCGGCGGGGTCTCCGAGGTAGAGCTCACGGTTACCGTCTCTCTCGCTGATGAAGACGATGGGAGGCAAGTGTTCGCTGGCCAGCGAGCTGGAGCGGACGTGGGGAACAAGTGTGACTACCAACGCCAGCACCAGCACCCATGCCCCAAAACGACGCCGACCCGCGCGGACCGTGGTCGAGTTGAAGAACACGATCCCTTCTCCTCCCGCCATTCGACATAGCACAAAGGTCGTTTCGAACCATAGCTGGCAAGAGCGACCACTGCCCGTGGTTAGGGCGTCGAGCTCCGGGCATCGATCCCGCGGGGCGCAGGCGAAGAAGGTCACGTCGAGATCCCGGGCCATCTAGTTGAACTCAGCGACCTCCGGCATCGGGGATCGCTTCATCCAACGCTTCATGACCTTGGTGGCAGCGGAAGGGGCCTCCGAAATGACAGCGATCAAGTTGGGAGGCCAAATCGGACGGCTGACCCTCCGCTAGGCGGTGAGAACGGAGCGCTGCTGGCGGAGCAATCCGAACATGTAGACCCCGAGCAGCAGCCACGGCAGCGCCATGAGCCCGCCGGCCGCCCGAATCGCGTCGATGACAAGCCCGAGAACCACGAGGGGCCCGGCCGCAACGGTCGAGACTCCGGCCGGTAACTGCGAGTCGACCACCCGGCGGACCATGCCGACGGTCGCCATCGGTGTCTCGTCGGCCAAGTTCGACGCAGAGGTAGCCGTTGACGGGAGAAAGGCGGGCGTCGGGATCTCCGTCATGAACAGAACCTCGGCCATCGGCGGATCGACCGGGGGAAGGAGCGCCGCCACCACCGTTGTGGTTGTGGTCGGTGCGGACGGAGTGGTAGTCGGCGGGGCGGCTGTCGTCGTCGTAGTGGTGGATGTGGTCGTGGTCGAGGCCGGTGGGCTGGTGGTGGTTGTGGTCACCGGGGGAACCGCGGACGTGGTCGTCGTGGTGACCGGGGGTTGGTTCTCGACGAGAGCGTCAAACAACTCGTTGACGGTGCGTTGCGCCGAATCGCCGGCGGCTTGGACATCTGCAACTGCCTGGGCATGGGCAGCCTCAACTGTCAGGTCATCCGGGAGTCTTGCCAGCTCGATGCCGAGCTTGGTGATGGTTTGCTCGACCCGCCGCGCAATGTCCTCTGTTGCTTGGTCCCGGATTGCAGCGGCCTCAGTCGTGTCGATCGCCTCAGCAAGATCCTCCGTGTAGTCCTCCACGATCTCGTCGAGTCGGGCCGTCCCGTGTTGCACCCACCACTCGATATCGGCGATGACATCCGCCGCGGTCCACTCCCAGTTGGCGGCCAGCCAGTCGTCGTAGGCGGCGCTGATTTCTGCCTTGGCCTGCGCACTCCGGGCATCGAGCGATCCGACCGCCGCTAGCTCTGCTGCAACTACCGGCTCAGACCACAAGGCTTGCTCAGAGACTTTGGCCAGGTCATCGACCGCAGCCGAATAGATCGAGTCGACAACGCTGTGGGCGGCGTTCTGCGCGGAGTTGGCATCACCATTCGTTTTGGCGTTACCGATTTCCGTGATGGCGGCCGCCACGCTGTCATCCAACGCCAGCGATGCAGCAGCCAGGATGGCTTCGATCTCGGCGATGGCAGCGTCGTCGGACTCGGAGGCCCGCGCATCTTCAGGCTGGACGGAGAACGAGGCAACCAGCATGATCGCTGCAGCACCGACAACGAGGGCAGAGGTCCGATTGCTCATGACATACCATCGACAGTTTCCGTCAGAAACCGGACGGGCAGGGAGCGATCAAAGTTCCGAGTGCCGGGGTGACTAGTCATCCACCAACTCCTTGAGACACAGGCGGTCCTGGCCGAAACACCTATCGTGGACTCACTCGTTGAAGCCCCCGTTGAACGCTCGCGCCGCTCAGGGCTGGCCGCCGGTGCTGCCGTTGGTCTGATCGGGCTCATCGTCGGACTGTCGATGGCATTCGCCACCGGAACGCAAACCGAGCAATACGCCTCCGACTCCGAGTTGGTCCGTCAAGCTGACCATGCATTAACTGTCAGCAGCGTCACCCGCGCCGACCTGGGCCTGGTGCTGGTACTCGCTCGTTCCGCCGC
>JBPCTX010000204.1:0-3386 GCA_051011455.1 Acidimicrobiia bacterium
AGGAACGCCGGGATGTTGGCCTGCCCCTGGCGGAAGGAGCGCAGCAGCCTGCCGTCGGCTCGGCGCAGATTCTCCAGGATGAAGCGGGCGTTGGCCCGTCCCGCCTCCAGATACCGGTTCTCTCCCAGGACAGCGCCGGCCTCAGCCAGAGCCCGCAACGCCAACCCGTTCCAGGCCGTTATCACTTTGTCATCCAGGCCCGGACGGCCCCGGCGGTTGCGTACCTCGAGCAGGCGAGCCTTGGCGTCCCCGACCGCCTGACTCAGCCACTCGACCGAAACGCCATGCTCGGCTGCCACCTCGGCAACGGGTCGGGCCGCGTGCAGGATGTTGGAGCCTTCGAAGTTGCCGCCCCGGGTCACGCCCAGCACGGCCCCGATTGCCACCGAGTCAGCCCCAACTACCTCAGTGAACTCGTCGAACGAGAACACGTAGAACTTGCCCTCGACGCCCTCGCTGTCGGCGTCCTCGGCCGAGGCAAAGCCACCGCCCGGCAGCCCGAGGTCGGTGAGCATGTAGTCGAGGGTCTGACGGGCCACCTGCTCGTAGGCCGGCTCGTTCAACTCCTGGCCTGCCCGCAGATAGAGACGGGCCAGCAGGGCGTTGTCGTAGAGCATCTTCTCGAAGTGTGGGACCAGCCAGACCCGGTCGGTCGCATAGCGAGCGAACCCGCCGGCCAGGTGGTCAAAGATGCCACCGGCCGCCATCTGATCCAGGCTCAGTCGGAGTGCTTCCCCGGCCCGGGGTGCCCACGGCTCCTCATGAACTCGCAGCAGGAATTCGTGGCCCGGGACCTGCGGAAACTTGGGGGCGCCGCCAAAGCCGCCGAACTCCCAGTCGACCTTGTCGATGGCATCCCGGTAGGCAGTCTGAAGCCGTGCCTCATCGATCGGTGCCGCGCCGGGGGCGATTCGCTGCGAGACGGCGGACACCAGCCGGTCGGATTGCTCTTCGATCTCATCCCGGCGTTGGCGCCATGCCTCGTCCACCGCTTCCATCACCTGCCCAAATGACGGCATTCCGCCCCTGGGTTCCTTCGGGAAGTAGGTCCCGGCAAAGAAAGGTCGGCCGTCGGGCGTGATGAACACGGTCATCGGCCATCCGCCATGGCCGTTCATGGCTTGAACCGCCGACATGTATATGCCGTCTACATCAGGCCGCTCCTCGCGGTCGACCTTGACGTTGACGAACAGCTCATTCATCACCCTCGCCGTCTCCGGATCCTCGAACGACTCGTGTGCCATGACATGACACCAGTGACAGGCTGAGTAGCCGACTGACAGCAGCACGGGGCGGTCGCGGTCCCGGGCCGCCTGAAAGGCCTCGTCGCCCCAGGGGAACCAGTCGACCGGGTTGTCCCGATGTTGCAGCAGATATGGGCTGGTGGCAGCTGCCAGGCGATTGGGCATGAGAGCAAAGTAGCGCAGCGGTTGCGATAGACCATGGTGCAAGGAAAAGGGTCCTGAACCCAACTTTCCCTGCCAAACCGGGTGCGGAAATCTCAGAAATGACCGACACTGTTTGAAGGGGCGCCTTTGGCGCCGGTAAGGAAGGGAACGGAGATTGCGGAAATTGGGGGGTTCTCAAGCCCCCTATTCTGTGTCATATTGATGCGCCTGGGTGCATGTACGCCCGCCGGGAGCATCTTTGAGGAGGAAAGCCATTTATGGCAGTAACAGCGAGTAAGCCGCGCGCCCGCGGGCATAACAAGCTCACGGACGAACGTGGCCGCCTGACTACCGATCTTGTTAGCCAGTATCTGACCGCCATCGGCGAGTACGACCTGCTCACCGCCGAGCTGGAGGTTGAGTTTGCGCAGAAGATCGAGGCTGGTCAGGACGCTGCCGAGCGCCTCGAGAACAAGGACTACAAGACCAAGAAGGAAGAGCTGGACCTGCGTCGCCAGGCCCGACTGGGCCGCAATGCCAAGGATGCATTCCTCACTGCCAACCTCCGCCTGGTCGTCGCCAACGCCCGCCGGTATGCCAACACCTCTGGCATCGACTTCCTCGATTTGATTCAAGAAGGCAACCTCGGACTCATTCGCGCGGTTGAGAAGTTCGACTGGCGCAAAGGCTTCAAGTTCTCGACCTATGCCACCTGGTGGATCCGACAGGCGATCACCAGGGCAATTGCCGACAAGTCCCGCACGGTGCGCATCCCGGTGCATCTCCACGACACTCTGGCTGCAGTACGCGCTGCCCAGGCCAGCCTCAAGGCCGAGCTGGGGCGCGACCCCAAGCCGGACGAGATCGCCGAGGAAGCCGGCGTCACCGTAGACAAGGTGGAGTTGGCGCTCGGCGTCGCAGACACGGTTTCGCTCGAGCAGCCGGTAGGCGAAGACGGTGCTCAGCTCGGTGACTTCATCGAAGACGACGAGGCAGTCGACCCGGTCCGGGTTACCGAGGAGATGGACATTGCCAACAGTCTCCGCAAATCCATCGAGCGTCTGCCCGAGCGCGAGGGTCGGATTCTCGGCCTGCGCTACGGCTTCCTCGACGGCGTTCCCCGCACTCTCGAGGAGATCGGGGAGGAGTTCAATCTCACCCGGGAGCGAATCCGCCAGCTCGAAAAGCTGGCACTGTGCCGCCTGCGGCATCCATCCTTCGGCATCCGCGAACAGGATCTGGTCTAGCTGAGCAGCTGCCTCCCCGGCCGGATCGGGGAGTAGCCTGTCGGCAACGGGAAAAGGGGAGACGTGAATCTCGAAGCACTCGTTGGTGGTGGAGCAGAAGTCGTAGGTCCAGAGGCGACCTTGCGAGAAGTTGCTCAGTCAATGGTCAAGACCGGTGTCGGCAGTGTCGGCGTGGTTGATGGTCATGCGCTGGTCGGGATCCTGACCGAGCGAGACATCTTGCGCGGCGTTGCCGACGATGTCGACCTGGACAACGGCCTGGTAGCCGACTTCATGACACCCGCCCCCGACACCTTCTCTCCCGACGTTGATGTTGAGGAAGCAGCCGCCTGGCTGATCGAAACCGGGTACCGCCATCTCCCTGTCATGCGCGACGGCGAATTGCTCGGCATAGCCAGCATCCGCGATCTCCTCTGGGCGATGGTCGAAGGAACTGACTGAGCCCGGACTTCGTCCGGGCGGCTCTCGGCCATCGGCCATCAGCCCAGAATGTCGTCCCACCCGTTGCCGGTCCTGACTCCGCCCCTCTGGCTGAAAGCTGATAGCTGATGGCTGAAAGCGGATTGGTGATCGACACCTGGCACGGGGACATCACCACGCTCCGCGTGGATGCGATAGTCAACGCCGCCAATTCTTCGTTGCTGGGTGGGGGCGGAGTGGATGGGGCGATTCATCAGGCGGCGGGGCCCGAATTGCTGGAGGCTTGTGTTTCGCTGGGCGGGTGTGAGACAGGAGATGCCAAGGCAACACC
>JBPCTX010000205.1:0-5048 GCA_051011455.1 Acidimicrobiia bacterium
CTGCACAGCCGCGACGATGTGCACCGGGTGGCCAGGGCACTCACCGGGCGCGAGATTGCACTGGTACTCAGCGGCGGTGGGGCGCGGGGGATTGCCCACTTCGGTTTGTTCCGGGCGCTGGACGAACTCGGCATTCCTGTCGACGTGGTCGGGGGTTCGAGCTTCGGGTCGATCGCCAGCGCCGCCCTGGCGATGGGATGGTCGTGGGAGGAGCAGCGCCAGATCTTTTACGACTCGTTTGTGTCGCAGGGCAGCCCTATCGACTTCACGGCTCCTGCCATCGCCCTCGCCAAAGGCGAGAAGGTCACGGCCGGGATCAAGGGGGCCTTCGGGGACGCCCTGATCGAAAACCTCTGGCTGCGCTACTACTGCGTCTCCAGCAACCTCTCGGCTGGTGAGGTGGCCGTTCATTCCCGCGGTCCGGTCTGGAAGGCACTGCGGGCCAGCGTGGCAATCCCGGGGCTGTGGCCCCCGGTTCCGTCCGAGGAAGGCGATCTGCTCGTCGACGGTGGCGTGATGAACAACCTGCCGGTGGATGTGATGGGCAGCTTCGCCGATGCCGGAGCCATCATCGCTGCCAACCTCAAGGGCTCGGCCCAGCTGCCCAGTACCGGGCTGAATGACGACGGGGTCCTGTCCGGATGGGGACCCTTCGCTCGCCGCCTGAGCCCGGTCGGAGCCGGAACCGAACTGCCGGGCATTGTGGAGCTGCTGCTTCGAGCCACCGAGACGGGCAACGTCCTGTCCGCCAAGCGGCTGGAACACGACGCCGACGTCGTCCTCCACCCCGACGTGACCGAATTCGGCCTCCTCGCCTGGGAGCGCATGGACGAAATCATCGAAGCCGGCTACCGCTACGCCATCAAAGAGCTCCCCCAACACGAAGACCTCCTGAAGAGACTGCTGTAGAGCTTCACCCCTCCCGCCGGAGGGGCTGCAGTAGGCCTGTGTGAAGTCTCCCCTCCCGCTCAGCGGGAGGGGCTGGGGGAGGGCTGAGAGCGCGTTCCTGTGCTCCAGAAACAGCACTGCGATGCAAGGCCAAGGTGCTCACCAATCCCCCCTATTTCGCGCCGAACCCAACAACAACACGTACAGAAGTAACTGGAGGGAGCGTCGATGGCCGTGCGTGTTCAGTCGCCCCTCTAGCGGCCTTCAAGGCGATGGCAACCCACAGCATTGCTTGTCGGGTGCTCGGGTTCTCTCGAAGGCGCCTCAGCCGACAGCCGACCTACGGAACCGGGATCTCCGGCGTACAGATCACGCCCATCCGCTCGAAGATCTCGTTAGCGGCGCTCGCCTCGGATTTGTCCCCGGTCAAGTCGGCCAGGGCGTGTCGAGTCAAGCCCTCCTCGTAGGGTGCACCGGCCTTGTCGGCCTTGGCGAGGCTGAGACGGAAGGCATTGGCCGCCCCTTCTTCATCCTCGCCCTGCCAGAGCGCGTACCCCAGAATTCGATACAGGGTGGCCTCGAGCACGGCGGCCCCGAGGGTGTCCTCGGCGATCTTGATGAGCTCTCTCGTCTTCGCCTCGGCGCCGCCATCACCCGCAAGCACCAGGTTCTCCGCCACTCGAACGTTGGTTTCCAGCACGAAAGCACCGGCGCCGATTTCTTCGAATCCTTCGACCCCGGCCGCCAACCAGCGTGTGGCTTCAGTCGGGTGATTGGCACGAGCCTCAACCCGCCCAAGGTTCGACGAAGCGAGCGCAACCCCTACTCCGTACCTGGCACCCTGCCAGATCTGCAGCGCCTCGGCGAAACACTCCCTGGCTTTGTCCCACTTGCCCTGGTCCGAGTAGATCTCACCCAGATTGTTGGTCTGGGTGGCAGCCCCGATGATGTCACCACACGCCTCACGTGCCGCCCGGCTGTCGGACCAGTAGCCGAGAGCGCCGTCCCACTCACCCCGGTAGTAGGCATTCATACCCAGGTTGTTGAGAACGTTCGCCTTTCCCAGCAGGTCGCCAATCTCCTCGAACGCTTGCAGCGCTCGCTCGCCTTCCTGTTGGCTGCGTGAGTCGGCCAGGTGGGCGTAGGCCAGGCACAACAGGTACCGGGCATGGGCTTCTTTCTCGGGTGAGAGGCCGGGCAGGTCGAGAGCTTGCTCGCATCGGCGCACGCAGTGGTGGTAGTGGCCTTGTCGATACCGCACACCGGCGTAGGCCAGGATCAGCTCAGCCTCTTCTTCGATCGCTTCTGTCGTCTGCCCCGCCTGCTCGAGGGTGTTCAATCCTCTCGTCAGCCATCGGAGAGCGACGCTGTAGTTGCCGCTGCGTTCCCGGAGCAGCCCCTGCTTGCCAAGCACGCGGCCCATGGCGATCGGATCGTCGGGAAGGTACTTGCGGGTGGCGGCGAAGGCAGCGTCGGCGTCATCGTAGAGGCCGGCCAACTCGGAGGATGTTCCCAGCGCTTCATTGACCCGCGCCAGTTGGGCGGTCGCCAGATCGGGCACGCGAGGCGCCGACCTGAGCGCACGCTGGTAGAGATCAGCGGCGTCGACGTGGGCATACTCGGCGGCGGCCGCATCGCCGGCCTCGACCGAGTACTGCCAGGCTCGGGGATGATCCTCACCGAGCGAGTAGTGAAGCGACAGAAGGGGCGGGTTGGCGTGCTCGGAGTGCGACTCCAGGGCCCGGCCCACCCGGAGATGAAGATCCTTTCGTACATGGAACGGCAGGCCGGCATAGGCGACGTCCTGATAGAGGTTCTCACGAAAGCGAAGACCTCCCTCCGCCGGCTCGATGTAGTCAGCGAGCCGGTCCCAGATGCCCGGATCGTCGGCTTCTGGAACTTCGTCCCCGATGCTGGCCGCCAGGATCTCCGGCCGGAAGTGCCGTCCGATCACAGAGGCGTAGCGCAGAACCTTTCGGGTTCCCGGTGCCAGTCGATCGATGCGGGCGTTGATCAGGTCTTCTACGTTGGCGGGAAGCTCGCCGCCCTCGATCGAGGCCTCGACCAGGCTGATCAGGAACAGCGGACTTCCGCCCGAGCGCTCGACTGCCTCGATCAGGCGATGATGGGGGACGGGATTGTCGGCGGCGACGGCTCTGGCAAGCGCCAGGCCCTCCTCCGAGTCAAGCGGCTGGAGCTCGATGCGAGCCGTCTCTTCAGGAATCGCTCGCGGGGCCGTGCGACCGGCGAGACAGATCAGCCAGGGGAAGCGATCGGTGTTGGCTCCGGCCCGGTCGAGAGTCTCCTGCGTGCTGTCGTCAAGCCATTGGGCGTTGTCGAAGACGAGTGCGGCCGGGGCGGGCAGGAGGGCTGCCAGCAGCTCGAGGGTGGCCTCCTGCGTCCTTTCCTTTCGGAAGCGGTCGGCCAACGCCTCGGTTTCCGCCGTTGGATCAACTTCGGCCCCGAGCGGCACTGCGATCAGGGGCAGCCAGGGTAGGAGGTCAGGTTGCTTGTCTTCTACGGCCGCAGTCAACCGTTGTCCCGCTTCGACCGCATCGGCGCCTGCGGGGATCACCAGCAGCTCTTTGAGAAGGGTGCGGAGTGAGTGGTATGGAGTTGAGGCCTCATAGCGCTCGCATCCGACTTTGAACCACGCACCCGGGTCGGTCTGATTGCGGGCTTCACCTAGCAGTCTTGATTTGCCGATTCCGGCCGGCCCGAGGATCCAGGCGACGGTTCCCCCTGACTCCGAGAGATCCGAGAACTTGCCGACGACATCCGCCAGTGTCTGAACCCGGCCGCTGAACGGAAGTTCCTCTCTCGATTCCAACTCCCGCGTCCCTTGGGCTGGACCCACGACGACCGCTTCCACTGCCGCCTCTTTGCCTTTCACGAGGAACGGTTCGATGTCGCTTGTGTCGAACACGGTCTCCGATCGTTCGAGAACCCCGGCCTCGGCCAGTACCTGGCCCGGCTCTGCCTGGACCATGACGCGAGCCGCCAGGTTGACCGCATCTCCGATGACCGTGTATGCGGCTCTTGCAATGCTGCCAACGTCCCCGGCGAAGAGCGTCCCGGCGTTGACGCCAATCTTGAGGGCGAGCGGAGGGTCCGCCTCGGTAATGGTCCGGACCGTTCGTAGCAGGCGCTCGGTGTCGTTGTCGCTGGTAGCGGGCGCTCCTGCGATGAGAATGATCTTGCCGCCATCGACGTCGATGTCGCTGGCCAGGAACGTGACGCCGTACTCGTCGGCGGCCGCCTGGACTATTCGCACGGTGGCATCAAGCTGGTCTCCGACCTTCTCGGCCATCCCTGCCGCGATCTCGCCGTCCAGGCCTTTGAACTTCAAGAAGGCGACCACGGCTCGGCGATGCTCGCCTTCGCCGGAAGGGGTGCCGACGACCGATCGCAGAGCGGTGGGGAGGTATTGACCAAGGTCCTGGGCGCTCGACTCCAACTCCGGTGGTGTTACAGCCGGCGCGTCGGGAGGGAATGCAAGAAGTTTTCGTCCATCACTCGAGGCGGCCAAGAGTGAAGCGTCGAGCACACGGCCGGCGGCCTCTGTGACCACGATCTCGCCGGCCTGGGCACTTTCCTCGGCTCGAACAGTTGCCGAGGCGTCCGGTCCGGCGACGATCAGTTCCCGATGTCGATCTCCCACCAGGAACAGGTCGAAAGAGCCGGTGTGGACTCCCACCGTCATATCCAGGTCCACCCGGCCCGAGCCGGTGTCAATGCGGCCCGACGTGTTGAGCTTGCGTTTCATTTCAAAGGCGGCGGACGCCCCTCGCACGCAATGGTCAGATCCGGTGAAGAGGAGCAGGAGGGCGTCCCCACCGAATTTGAGCAGGTCGCCGCCCCGTCCGATGGCGATGTCAAGGAGGTCTGAGAAGACCGTCGTCAACGCGGCCGCTACTTCTTCAGAGCCCACCCGACCCTTCTTGGCCAGCCGCTCGGAGAGCGCAGTGAAGCCCGAGATGTCGCAGAAGACCATCGTCCCGGGCACTGTTTGATGACCTGCGCCATCGGGCCACGACGTCAGTAATCGTGGGGTATATCTCCCAAAACTCTGTGCTACCGGCATCCAGATTCCTCGATTGGGCGCCAGCGTACCGCCTTACAACCTCACTTGTTGCGCGAGATTCAACCACCGATAGTGC
>JBPCTX010000206.1:0-5188 GCA_051011455.1 Acidimicrobiia bacterium
ACGAAGAACAGGATCACGCCGAAGGTGATGAGGCCGCCGCCGGCGACCGGTCCGGGGAGGGCGCCGAGCTCATTTGTGTAGCACGTGGTTAGGGAGCGGGAGAGCGACACTGACCGGCACCCCATCACTTCGATTCCTCGAAAGATGAGGACGAACCCCCCGGCCATGGCCGCAAATGAGAAGAGCATGATCCACCCCCAAAATGGTCTGCTTCTCCTGACCGCCCTATCGTCAAATCGTCTGATTTCTTGAGCCAACCAGCCCGGTCCAGGCGGCCGGCGGGCAGGTCGGCCACCCTATCCTCAGCGGATGGCGAAGGTTCCGATCGCTGTGCTCATCTCGGGGCGTGGTTCCAATTTGCGGCGGATTCTCGAGGTGCAGGACGAGTCGGCCTACGAGGTGGTTGTGGTCATTTCTGATCGCGACGCGGACGGTTTCGAGTGGGCCGCCGGGCTCAAGGTGCCGACCCGGATAGTGCGTTGGACCGACTACCCGGATCGAGACTCATTCACTGCCGCACTGTGTGATCAGATCGATGAGTTCGGTTGTCGCCTGGTCGTGCTGGCCGGATTCATGCGAATCCTGGCGCCGGTTGCGATTGGGCGGTTTCCCGGCCGGATTCTCAACATCCACCCTTCTCTCCTGCCTGCCTTTCCGGGTGCTCACGCCGTGGAGGAGGCCCTAGCAGCCGGAGTGTCAGAGACGGGTGTGACCGTTCACGTGGTCGTTGAGGACGTCGATGCTGGCCCGATCCTGGCTCAACGGGCAGTCCCCATTCACCCCGATGACGATGTCGACTCGCTCCATGCCCGCATTCAGGCCCAGGAACATCAGTTGTATCCCGAGGTTGTCGATGCCCTCGCCCGAGATTCCATCCCCGCTCAAGCGGGGCAATCAGTGACAGGAGACAGAATGAGCGAACGGACTCCGATCAAGCGGGCCCTGCTGTCAGTGTCGGACAAATCAGGCCTCGAAGCTCTAGGGGCTGCGTTGGCCGCAGCCGGAGTCGAGGTCATTGCCTCGGGAGGCACCAGCCGGGCGCTGGAGGAGGCTGGGCTCAACGTGATAGCCGTCCCGGACATCACGGGAGCACCCGAGATGCTTGGTGGCCGCGTCAAGACCCTTCACCCCAGAATCCATGGCGCCATCCTGGCCGACACCTCGCTACCGGATCATGCAGAAGACCTGGCCGGTCAGAGCATCGGCCCGATCGATCTGGTCGTGTGCAATCTCTACCCGTTCGAAGCAACGGTGGCGGCCGGGAAGCCGGATGCCGAGATCATCGAGAACATTGATATCGGGGGGCCCGCCATGATCCGGGCGGCGGCCAAAAACCACAAACGGGTAGCGGTGGTCACCAGCCCCGACGCTTACGAATCGGTGATCGAGGCTCTCGACGCCGGTGGAACCACCCTTGAAGAGAGGCGGCACCTTGCGGTCGAGGCGTTTGCCCATACCGGGCGCTACGACGCACTCATCCACAGCTGGCTCACGGCCGGCGAACTGCTGCCATCAACCCGGCTGCTCGCCTTCGAGAGAGATCAAGGATTGCGGTACGGCGAGAACCCCCATCAGCAGGTGGCTCTGTACCGCATGGCCGGTGTGGATGGTTGGGCCTTTGGTCTGAGCCAACGACAGGGCAAGGAATTGTCCTTCAACAACTATGCCGACACCGAGTCGGCCTGGGACCTGGTCCAGCGCATCCCAGCTCCCGGGTGCGTAGTGGTCAAACACATGAACCCGTGCGGGGTGGCCAGTCGCGATGGCTTGCACGGAGCGTTCGTGGCGGCCCGTGACTGCGACCCGCTATCCGCTTTCGGGGGAGTTGTGGCGGTCAACGAACGGCTCGATGAGGCAACCGCCAAGGAGATGTCGTCCATGTTCCTCGAGGTGATCATCTGCCCCGGCCTCACCGAGGAGGCTGCGACCGTCTTGTCGGCGAAGAAGAACCTGCGGGTGCTGGTGGCATCGCCGCCGATAGGGACACCGGTTGAGGTACGGCCCATCGATGGCGGTGCCCTCATACAGGAGACAGATCCCAGGGTCACATTGTTGGAGGAGTGGAAGGTTGTCTCGAGAGTTCAGCCGACCGACCTGCAACTCGAAGAGCTGCGACTGGCCTGGACGGTCACCAGTCACTGCAAGTCCAACAGCATCGTGATCGTGCGGGATGGCGCCGCCATTGGCATCGGAGTGGGCGATCAGAGCCGGGTGGGGGCCGCCGAGCGGGCCGTTGATCAAGCCGACGGACGAACCGAGGGAGCGGTGGCTGCCAGCGAGGCACTAATTCCTTTCCGGGATGGATTGGACGCCCTGGCGGCGGCAGGAGTGGTTGCCCTGGTCGAAACCGGCGGATCACGCAACGACCAGGAGGTCATCGATGCCGCCGACGAGCACGGAATGGCCCTGATCTTCACCGAAAAGAGGCACTTCAGGCATTGACCCGTTACCGGTTACCTGTCTCCAGTTACCGGTTGCGGAGCTACCAGCTCACAGCTAACAGCTACCAGTTTCCCGAGTTCCGAGTTCCGAGTTCCTGGTTTCCGGTCCCGCCAGGTGGTGTGTTACTGACCGGTAGCCATCTGGTATCTGTTTCACGGGCAACGGGCAACAGGCCCCGCAGGGGCCTAGCCCGCAAGTAAGGCGGGCAACCAGGCGTCCTGGCCGGCTACCAGGAGGACTCCGACGAAGAGGCTGACGACTGCGGTGGCGCCGGCCAGGCTGGTGTAGACCCATCCCCGGTTTTGGGACGCCAGGAAGCCGTAGGCGGCACCGAACGTGATGACGGAGTTGGCCATGGCCAGTCCGATCAGGAAGGACGTGAGCACCGCCAGTCCAGCCATCGTTCCGCCGGCATTTGCCGCCGCCAGAAACACCAGCACCTGGGTTGGGGTCTCAGCCCCGATCCCGTGCAGCATCCCGATTCCGAGGGAGGTGGTTCGCGTGTAGTCGGTGAACGGCTCGCGGTCCGGGTCATGAACGTGGTGGTGGCTGTGGCGAGGGAGGCGGCCGCTGGCGTCGTCCGATTCGGTCCCCTCGTGGTGGAAGGTGGCGAGCGCGCTGTGCGGGTGAGAGTGGGCCACCGGGTCGGCCGTGCTGCGGGAGAGGCGCGAGCGGGCCCGAATGTAGAGGTGGCGCACACCGCTGAGGATGATCATCCAACGGCTCCGCAATGGAACCGCTCCCCGGTAGCGGATCAGCGTGTAGCCGACGTACACGCCCAGGATGATCAGGGTCCAACCGACAACGGCTCCCATCAGAGCGTCGGCCCAGCCCGGCAGATTGCGGCCGGTGAGTATGGCGATGCTCCCGATCGCAAAGACGACGGCGGCGTGCCCGGCTACGTACATGGAGCTCATGAGAACCCCACGACGAGGCGTCTCCTGAGTCGCGGCGATGTCGCTGATCGCGGCCAGGTGGTCCCAGTCCACGCCATGGCGCAGTCCAAGCAAGAATGCCGATGCGATGAGGCCGAGTGTGATGGCCGACTCCTTTGCCCGCTGTGAAGGGTTGAGCGTACTCGGCTAGGAACGGTCACGGTCGTCGACCTGTCGGACCGGATTCGTCCGGGGATTAGATTTGGATCAACGACGGAGGTGCCGGTTGCCGATTGATACCCCGACCGACCTGCGAGAGCACCTGCGCTTGGCAATTCAGGTTGAGCTCTCGACGGTCCCGCCTTATCTGTTCGCCATGTACTCGATCGAGGACCAGCAGTCGGAAGCGGCGCTGTTGATTCGCAGCATTGTTGCCGAAGAGATGCTGCACGCAGCCCTGGCCGCCAACATTCTGCTGGGAGTAGGAGGCCGGCCGCGTTTTGACACCGTTGAGCTGATCCCCACCTACCCCAGCCTGCTCCCCCATCACACCCCGCCACTTGAGCTGCGGCTCGGGCCCTGCACGCTGGACGCCGTCCGGGATGTCTTCATGCGGATAGAACAGCCCGAGGAGCATGGCGCTCCCGCCGAACCAGATGTGTTCGAGACTCTGGGGCAGTTCTATCACGCGCTCGAGATCGGTATCGCTCGCCTTTCGGAGTCGATCGACTTGTTCGCCGAACCGCAGACCGAGTGGCAACTCTCCGACCCCTCCTTCTACTCCCCGGTGGCCTTCGATGCCGAGGACAGTGGCGGCTTGATGCAGGTCGACAGTCCTGAGTCGGCGAGAGAGGCCATCGAGATCATCGTTCACCAGGGAGAGGGACTGAGCACCGAGCGGTGGGCCGATCCTTCTCATCAAGAGCTGACCCATTACGCCAAGCTGGTGCAAATCGCTGATGGCATCAGCCCGATCGGAGCGGTGCTGTCGCTGCCCACCGACCCGCGCACCGCCGACTATCCGGAAGCGCTCCAACCGGTGTCAGATTTGTTCAATGCCACCTACCGCTATCTGTTCCTGGTCCTGGACGAGCTGTTCAGTCCGAATCAGAACAAGCCCGAGGCGGTCGAACGCATGTACCGGTTGATGGCGAGGGCGCTCTCGACACTGGCCGGGTTCCTGGTCGGTCATCCTCTGGGGAACGGATTCAATGCTGCCCCCACCTTCGAGATTTTCGAGTTCGCCACTCCCGATCCGGTTGCCGAGTTGGCGATGCTGGCTGGTCGGGTCGGTGAGTTACATCCGGACCTGGCCGACATCGGCGTCCTGATCGTCGGTTCCTAGCTGCTTCTCTCCAGCCGGTAGTGGCTACCCGGCCGCTCGCGTGTCGGACCGGGGGCGCGGGGCCAGGGTCAGTCGCCGGGCGATCGCATATTCGGCCCGCTGCTTGATGGATCGCAATTGCTTGCGCTGCATGAAGGCATGGACCGTGCCCCAGATCGGCCCGAGCAGGCGCTCGAACGTCGGCTGGGGAGCGCTGCGGGTGCGCACGATCAGACGGGTGGCACCGGCGATCGGCTCGCGCAGGTGGAATGACCACACCAGGCGGCCCCGGACACCCGGGAACTCGACCGGTCGGCGGTCGGCCGAGTCCACCACCTTCCCCAGAACAAGGGCCTGCTCGAATTCCACCAGCAATACGGGGAAGCCGACCGTGTTCTTGGTGTCGGCCGGAATCACATATCCCGGTGCGATGTCCTGATACTCCGGCAGCAGCCGGGTAGCGCTGGCGACCCCGCCGTTGTCGAGGAAGTCGTAGCTATACCAACCGGCCCGACCACATCCCATTTGCACCAGCCATGGCCACACC
>JBPCTX010000207.1:0-2733 GCA_051011455.1 Acidimicrobiia bacterium
GTCGCCAGTCACCAGTCACCAGTGGCCGGCCCACACCCACCTCTCCTGCGGAGTGCGGGGCAGCCTCAACGATCTACGGGTAGCCTCAGACGACCCGAGCAGGAGAAGCTGATGATTCTTTCCATGGCACATGCTGAGGTTGCCGAGGCCCTCAGGGAGAACCTCTACGGTGAGTGGTCCCAGTTGGTGGTCGGTGAGCAACCCGATGGCCTCGTGTCCGCCTATCTGCTGTCGGACGGCGATTACGTGCGAGTGGCGGCGGTATGGCGAAGCGTCGAAGAGCACGATCGCGCACTCGGGGAGGAGAAGACTCACCCCGCCTTTAAGGTTTTTGAAGCGGCCGGGTTGGACCATCACCACACCGTGATGAGTGTGGTGGGCACACTCCAGTAGCGAGCCACCAAGCCCGCAACCTCAGGGCGGACAACTCCGCCAGATCTGCGGAGTCGGCTACACCTGTCCCCAGCCGCCACCGCCGGGCGTGCGGACCAGCAAGCGATCGCCGGGCTTGACATCAACCGTGACCTTGCCCGGGAGCCGTTCGGGTGAAGCCCCCTTCCTGATCAACCAGTCCTCGCCCGGTCGCCCGGGTCGACCACCGGCCAGGCCCCAGGGTGGAAGAACTCGCCGCTCCCCCATCAGTGACAGGGTGGCCTCGGCCTGAAACTCGATCTCACGTTCGATGCCCTCGCCACCAACATGCAGCCCGGCTCCACCGCTGCCCCGCCTCAGGTCGTAGCGCAGGACGCGCAATGGGTAGTGACCCTCCAGCGACTCGGTGGGGGTATTGCGGGTGTTGGTCATTCCTGTGTGGATCCCCGACTGACCCCGCCCGCCGGGGTATCCCCCCTGCCCACCGGCCACCGTCTCGTAGTAGGTGAAGTCATCGTTACCGACCAGGATGTTGTTCATAGTTCCCTGTCCGGCCGCAGGAACCCGCCCCGGCGAGGCCTGGGCCAGCGCGCCAAGCAATGTGTCGGCGATGCGCTGGCTGGTCTCAACGTTCCCGGCCGCCACCGCTGCCGGAGGCTGGGCGTGGACCACCGAACCTTCCGGAGCGGCCAGGGTGAGCGGGCGGTAACAGCCGCCGTTGGTGGGAATGGTGGGATCGGTGGCAACCCGCACCGCGTAGTAGAGGCATGATCTGGTCACAGCTTCAACCGCATTGATGTTGCCCCTCACCTGCGGAGCCGAACCGGCGAAGTCGGCATGCAGGCCGTCGCCATCAATTGAGATGGTGACCCGTATCGGGATGAGCCGGCCGGCAAACTCCATGAAGTCCGTGAACGTGAAGGCCCCGTCCGGCAGGCCGACCAGGGCGGCCCGCATCCGGCGCTCCCCATAATCGAGCAAGGCCGAAGCCAACCGCAAATACCGGTCACGACCCTGGCTGGTGGCCAGCGCCTGGATGCGAGCTGCCCCTGCCTCGTTGGCGCCTAGCTGCGCCGACAGATCACCGAGCCGCTCGGCCGGGGTCCTGGTGGCGGCCAGGAATGGCTCAACGAAGCCCGGCAGCCACTCCCCGTCTTGCACCGCCTCAGTCGGCACCACCCGATGGCCTTCCTGATCGACGGTGGTGGCATGAGCCGGCATCGAACCGGGCGCCTCGCCCCCCACATCAGCGTGGTGCGCCCGGTTGGCCACCCAGGCCGTCAGCTCACCATCTACGAACACCGGACGGACCAGGGTGAGGTCGTTCAGGTGCGTCCCACCGGCGAACGGGTCATTGACGGCATATTGGGTGCTGGGCTCGACGCCTTCTCCGAACCTCTCGAGGACTGCCGCCACCGACGCCGGCATTGAGCCGAGGTGGACCGGGATGTGCTCGGCCTGGGCCAACATCTCACCGGAAGGGATAAACACCGCAGCCGAACAGTCGGCCCGTTCCTTGATGTTTGGCGAGTAGGCAGTTCGCCGCAGCACCACCCCCATCTCGTCGGCGATCTGGGCGAGGCGGTTGCGGGCTACCTCCAGAGTGATGGCGTCAACGCTCACCACTCCACCTCAAGCGCTCCACTGTCGTGGACGACGGCCCGCTCTCCGATCGACAGGAACGTGGTCGCCTCGGGCTCCTCGATTACCGCAGGTCCCGTCACCTCTGCCCCGGGTGCCAACCCCGGACGCCAGACGACTTCGGCCTCCACCCACGACTTGCCTGAGAACACCGGCCGGCTTCCTCGCCGGGGATCGCCAACCGGACTGATGGGCGGGAGATCGGCCCATTTCATGGCGGGCACACCCGTGGCAGTGGCTCGCACCGTCACGGCCTCAACCGGGTCATCGGGCCGGGCGAAACCGTTCCGCTCCCGGTGCAGCAGATGGAATCGGCCCGTCAGCGCCTCCCATCCGTCCCCGGCCGAATAGGGAACGGCCAGCTCGTGTGATTGGCCCGCGTACCTGGTGTCCACCGCCGTCGCGATGCTCTCCACACTGAGCCCCATTCCTCTCAGATCGGCGGTGGCGCCGGCGGCCAACCGCTCAATCACTTCTTCGACCGCGTCGATCTCCGAAGTCAGCACCGTTCGTGAGAACTCAATCTTCGGTGGGCTGAGCAGCAGCCCGAATGCCGAGAAGACCCCGGCGTGGGCGGGCACAAGCACTCCGGCCATGTCGAGCCTGCGGGCAAGTGCAGTCCCATGCAAACCGCCGGCCCCTCCGAACGCCACCAGTGCTGCCCGACGGGGATCAGCTCCCTGCTCGATCGACACCCTGCGGATGGCCCCTGCCATCACT
>JBPCTX010000208.1:0-3475 GCA_051011455.1 Acidimicrobiia bacterium
GACCTGAGCGCCATCGAATTCTGGGATCGCCTGGTCGCAGCCGAGGCTCTCCCTACCACCGCCGCCCCTTCGGTCGGCGCTTTCCAACAGGCTTACAAGCGACTGGCCGCCGACGGCGCCGAGGGAATTGTGGCGGTCACGATCAGCGCCGAGCTGAGTGCTACCCACCAGTCCGCCCAGTTGGCGACCGAGGGGGCACCTGTGCCCGTCACAGTCGTCGACTCCGGAACCGCTTCCATCCCGCTGGGACTAACCGCGATTGCGGCTGCCGACGCGGCCCGGCTCGGCGCCGACCTGTCCGACGTCACCACCGCCGTCACCGGGATGGATTCCGATCTCTTGGCGACGCTCGACACTCTCGAACATCTGCAGAAAGGCGGACGGATCGGAGCGGCCCAGGCATTCTTCGGCGGCCTTCTCAACGTCAAGCCGCTGATCACCTTCACCGACGGCGCGGTCGCGGCCGCCGGCCGGGTCCGCACCCGGCGCAAGGCGCTGGCCGCATTGTTCGAATGGTTGGCGGTACAGAAGGGAGTCGTCAGGGCCGGGGTGGTGCACGGCAACGCCCCTGAGATCGATGACGTTGTTGCGCAGGCGAAGCAGTTGCTCCCCGATGTCGACCCGATCGTTTCTCTGGCCGGTCCGGTCATCGGAACCCACGCCGGGCCCGGAGTCATCGGGATCGCGGTCACGCGCAGCTAGCGATGGCCGCCAACCTCCCGGCGCGATATCAACTCGAGATTCGTCTTGGACGCGACTCCGATATCGAGGAGTGGCTGGCCACCGACCTGACCCTCGATCGGCCGGTTCTGGTTCGCATGTTGGGACCCGAGGTCGGTTCCGAACGCCGGCGGCAGTTCCTGGCCGATGTGAAAGCGCTGGCCTCGGTGTCGCATCCTCACCTGCTCGAGGTCTACGGAGCCGGCACCGACGGCGAACACACCTGGATGGTGGCCGAGTGGACCGGTGGAGTGACCATCGCCGACCGCCTCGAGGCCGGCACTCCGATGCCGGCCGAGGAGTTCCTTCCCAATGGGGCGGGGCTGGCCGAAGCGCTGGCGGAGCTACACGCGGGCGGAATCGTTCACGGCAGCATCGGACCGGACGCCGTCAGTTTCTCCGCCGCCCATCCCGCCAAACTGAAGTCCTTTGCCCGGCCCGACCGTGGCCGCAACCCACGGGCGGATGTGTCTGATCTCGCCCGCACCCTGGAAGCCGCCATCACCGGCCAGGAGCAAGGCTCCCCTCCGCCATCCCAACTCACCGACGCCATCCATCGATCGGTCGATGAGGCACTGGAGGCGGCGCGCACCGGCAATGCCACGGCGGCCGAACTGGCGATCCGTCTGCGGGCTGCCCCATCAATGCGGAGCAGTTCCCGACCCGTCCGGTGGTCCTGGCGGTGGATGGCTGTGGCCGGGGCTCTTGGTGCAGTGGCACTACTGATCACCTTGTTCGGCCCCTTTCGCACTTCCGAGGCATCACCACCATTTGATCTCCCCGACCCTTCGACCACCACCGCTCCCCCGCCCACTACTACCACCACCCTCCCACCGGAGGTGCGGGTGATTGTTGTCGACGTTCTAGACCCATCTCGCGACGGTGAGAGGGATGAGGAACTCCCCAACCTCATCGACGGCGACCCGGCCACTGCCTGGCGCACCGAGCGGTACTTCGCTCCGATCACGCTGATCAAGCCCGGGGTTGGAGTCACATTCGTGGTGGACCGCACCCCCGCTTCACTCGCCTTCGATGCCAGCAGCGGAACCACCTACGAGGTGCGCTGGGCCCAGACCCTTCCCGACCAGCTCGAAGGCTGGGAGGTCATCTCCGAGGGAGTGGTCCCCGGCGACGAGGGCGCAGCCTCGGGAACCGAAACCGTGGCCCTGCCCGTCCGCCCGGGTGGCTTCTGGCTGATCTGGCTGACGGATCTGCCGGTGCAGGGCAAGTCGGACGACGACCCGCCCCGCGATTTCTACTACTCATACATATTCGATGTACGGTTCACGCCGTGACTGAAGACATCGAACTGCTCGACCGCTTCATCGCCGGCGACCAGGAAGCGTTCAACACGCTGATGCGAGCCCACGAGGATCGGGTCTTTGCCATTGCGTTGCGGATGATGCGCAACCGCGACGCCGCCCTCGACGCCGCCCAGGAAACGTTCCTGACGCTCTACCGCAAGGCCGACAGGTTCCACCGCCAATCGGCCTTCTCCACCTGGCTCTACCGGGTCACCATCAACACCTGCTACGACCAGCTCCGCAAGCAGAAGCGGCGCCGGGCCGACGCCCTACCCGAGGCCAACGATCCTGCCGATCCTCACTCCGAGGACGAGTTGACCGGGGCCGAGTTGCGACCCGACCTGGCGGCGGCTCTGGCCACCCTGCCAGAGGACTTCAGGACCGCCGTCGTGCTCTCGGACTTCGAAGGCCACTCGCTGGAGACGGTGTCACAAATCCTCGAGGTCCCGGTCGGAACAGTGAAGTCGCGTTTGTTTCGCGGACGGAGGATCCTGGCCCAGAAGCTCGGGAACCTTTCGGTAGGTTCCAAGCCTCAAAGGGATGAGCATGGATAGCTACAAACCCGACCTGATTCTCGACCTCGCCGCCGGCAGATTGCCGGAGGAGGAGGCCCGCGCCGCTGAAGCCGCGCTGTCTCCCGAGGGTCGGGCCGAACTTGCTGCCCAGCGAGCCATCATGGCGGCCATCGCCGACGCCCCGCCGGTTGGAATGACTGACATCGAACGGGCCCACCTCCACCAGACGGTGGCCCAGGGAATCGCTGAGACCACCCGTGAGATGAGCGCGGCGGCCGTCCCAGCTTCGGCGCCGGCGAGAGCCCCGCGGCGACGCACAGTCCTCCTGACCAGGTTCGCGTCTGCGGCCGCCGTAGCTGCCCTCTTCGTTGGGGTCGTGGCGGTGGGCTCCCAGCTCACTTTCGGAGGCGGGGAGGACGCCGACGTCAGCGCCGACTTCGCCACGATCGCAACCACCACACCGTCGGCACTGGCAGCAGAGGCTCGCGAGACGACCACCACTGCTCAGGCCAGCTTTGAGTCCGACACGGCGGCTGGTGGGGACGGAGGCGCCGACGCCGCCACCGATGACGACGGTCTCGAGGAGTCTGTAGCTCAACTGGCCTCGGCCCCCACCCTCAGCCGCACCGCCGAGAAGGAAGACCTGGGCGAGGTGACCGATTGGCTGATAGATGCCACCCGGGACGAGTCGTTGCCGACCGTCCAGGACCTCAACGCACTGCCCTGCTTCGCGGTGGCCGCCGAAGACGACGATCTGGCCGTCTCCCATTACTTCAATGTCGAGTACCGGTCACCGGCGGGCGAGATGTTGGCGGGAATCGCCTTTGCCGATGCCGGCACCACAACCGACGACCCCCTGATCCGGGTATACGACCTGGCTACTTGCGAGCCGGTGCTGGCCAACACCGACTAGACGCCCGCTAGCATCGCGCGGGT
>JBPCTX010000209.1:0-3847 GCA_051011455.1 Acidimicrobiia bacterium
CTGGAGGATTCAATGACAGTCAATTGGAAGTCGGCAGGCGAGTACGAGGACATCATCTACGAGAAGGCGGAGGGGATCGCCAAGGTCACCATCAACCGACCCGAGGTCCACAATGCGTTTCGTCCCACCACGCTCTTCGAACTATCTGATGCGTTCGACAACGCCCGGGATGACGCCGACGTCGGTGTCATCATCCTGACCGGAGCCGGGGACAAGGCATTCTGCTCGGGCGGCGACCAGAAGATCCGGGGCGATGCCGGCTACGTCGATCCGAAGGGCACCCCCCGCCTCAACGTGCTCGACCTCCAGGTCCAGATGCGGCGCACCCCCAAGCCGTTCATCGCCATGGTGGCCGGCTATGCCATCGGAGGCGGGCACATCCTGCACCTGGTCTGTGACCTCACCAGCGCGGCCGACAATGGCGTGTTCGGACAAACCGGGCCCAAGGTGGGCTCCTTCGACGCCGGCTACGGATCCAGCCTGCTGGCCCGCATGGTCGGCGACAAGCGCGCCCGTGAGATCTGGTACCTGTGCCGGCAGTACTCGGCACAGGAGGCTTATGAGATGGGAATGGTGAACAAGGTTGTCCCCCTGGCCGAGCTGGAAACCGAGACTGTCTCGTGGGCACGCGAGATCCTCACAAAATCACCGATTGCCATCCGCTTCATCAAGGCAGCCATCAACGCGGCAGCCGATGGAGCGGCCGGTCAGCAGCAACTGGCCGGAGACGCCACGATGCTCTTCTACATGAGCGAGGAAGGCCAGGAGGGCCGGGACGCCTTCAACGAGAAGCGGCCCCCCGACTTCGGCAAGTTCCCCCGCCTCCCGTGACCAGCGCCCGGTCCTGGTTGCTGGCCTCCCGGCCCGCCACGTTATGGGCAGCGGTGGTCCCCGTCCTGGTCGGAGGCGGCCTCGCCTGGGGGGCGGGACGAGAGGAGATCGCTTGTATCACCAGCCCGTGTCCGCAGGGTGCCCGGTTCTTCCGATGGGATGCTTTCCTCGTCACCTTGATCGCAGCTCTGGCAATCCAGATCGCCGCCAACTTCGCCAATGATGCGTCTGACGCCAAGAAGGGCGCCGATGACGAGAACCGGATCGGACCCACGCGGGCGGTTGCCTCCGGGTTGATCAGCGCTCGCCGGATGTGGGCGGGGGTGTGGTTCATGTTCGCGGGGGCAGCTGCGGCCGGCATCTACCTGGCGGTCATCTCGAGTGCCGTCATCATTGTGATAGGAGTTGTGTCCGTCCTGGCCACCCTCGGCTACGTCGGCGGTCCCCGTCCCTACGGCTACATGGGTCTGGGGGAGGTCTTCGTGTTCCTCTTCTTCGGCGTGATTGCGACGGTGGGGAGCAGGTATGTCCACGATACGACCGCGCCCTCCGAGGCCTGGCTGCTTTCCATCCCGGTCGGATTCCTGGTGACGGCAATCCTGGTGGTCAACAACATCCGGGACATCGAGACCGATGCCGCCACCGGGAAGCGGACGCTGGCGGTCATGCTTGGCCGCCCCGGCACTGCCCGGTTCTTCGACGGTCTGGTGTACGGCGCTTTCGTCCTGATCGGAGGTTTCGCTGCCGCCGGCTGGACTCCCCGGCCGACGGCAATGGCATTGGCAGCCATCGTGGCAGCGCCGTCGATTTCGAGAACCATCAAGACGACGACCGACGGGCCGCCGCTGATACGGGCGTTGAAGGGAACTGCTCGACTGCACCTGGTGGTTGGAGTGCTGTTAGCCCTCGGTGCCGCGATCGCCTAGGACGAGCCGCTGTCGCTCCATGGCCGGGGTTCGCCAGGAGTTCTTGGGGAAGATCGGGATGCCGGTGCCGTCACACAACCACTTGGGAGGGCGCCAGGTCGGCAGCATGATCGCCACCAGGGTCAATGCAGCCAGCCCTGCCCACAGTCCAATGAACCCAATCACCGTCATCGCGGCTTCCCCGTTTCCCGTTGCCCATCGTGTTAACGCAACACCACCCTAGGTGGTTCGACAGGTCGTTTGCATATCGGAGGTAGCCTCACCGCCGATGGAAACATACGAGGCGATGGCGGCTTTGGCAGATGAGTTGGCGGCTCATGGGTTGCGCCACGTTTGCATCAGCCCGGGGTCTCGATCCACCCCGCTGGCCCTCACATTCGCTCGCCATCCCGACGTCCATCACCACGTCCATCACGACGAACGCTCGGCCGCGTTCTTTGCGCTTGGGATCGGCAAGACCACCGGGACCCCGGCGGCCGTCATCACCACGTCGGGGACCGCTGCCGCCGAGTTGTTCCCGGCCGCCGTCGAGGCGCGCTTCGGCAGGGTCCCTCTCCTGCTCCTGACCGCAGACCGTCCTCCGCGCCTGCGGGGCACCGGGGCCAACCAGACCATCGATCAGGTCAATCTGTTTGGGACCAACGTCAAGTGGTTCGAGGACTCCGCGCTTGCCGGCGTGACCGACTCGGCCCAGCTGCGGGCTAATGCCGCCCGGGCCTGGAGTGAGACCATGACCGCTCCCGCCGGGCCCGTCCACATCAACGTCCCCCTCGACGAGCCACTCACTCCCCAC
The DNA here is from genome assembly GCA_051011455.1 of Acidimicrobiia bacterium. Taxonomy (GTDB): domain Bacteria; phylum Actinomycetota; class Acidimicrobiia; order Spongiisociales; family SHLN01; genus SHLN01. The sequence goes on from JBPCTX010000209.1 coordinate 2,551, forward strand.
GGACCCATCCGATTCGGGCCTTCGGCTCGGACGACGTCGTGGACTGCCCCGGCCGCCGTTCCCGATGAGAGATCGTTGCGAGAATTGGCCGACATGGCAATGAACCGGGAGGGGGTGATCCTGGCCGGACCAACCCTCGACTCCGGCGCCGCCCCGGCTCTCGCCGACCTGGCCAGAGCGACCGGATTCCCGGTGCTGGCCGATCCGCTCTCAGGCCTCCGCCGCGGTACCCATGACCGTTCGCACGTGATCTCCCACTACGACGCCCTGGCCCAGGCCGGATTCCTCGACCAGGCGGCCCCAACCGTGGCGTTGCGCTTCGGCGCCGCCCCCGTTTCAAAGGCAACCAACGACTGGCTGGCTGCCCATCCCGAGGTGGACCTCGCGGTGGTTGACACCACCGGCTGGAGGGATCCAGGAGGGACCGCCCGAGCCGTGGTCACAGCCGATCCCACCCTGACGGCCCAGGAGTTGGCCAAGCTGATGAGCGCAGCTCCAGCGGCCGACTGGCTGCAACTGTGGAAGGAGGCCGACGCCGCCGCGGCTGCCGCTCTTACGGGCGAAGATGCGCGCTTCTCGGAGCTCACAGCAGTTTCCGCCGTTCTGGAAGCATTGCCCGGCAACGCAACTCTGTGGGCGGCGTCATCTATGCCGATCCGCCAAGTCGACCTGCTCATGCCAGACGCGGGCGACAACCTGCGACTGCTGGCCAACCGCGGAGCCAGCGGCATTGACGGGTTCATCTCGTCCGGGATGGGCTCGGCCATTGCCGACCCCGACCCGACCTACCTACTGGCAGGCGATCTCTCGCTGGTTCATGACCTGACGGCCCTCGGCTTTGCCGGACGCCACAACGTCGACGTCACGATCGTCGTCGTCAACAACGATGGAGGCGGCATCTTCCATTTGCTCCCCCAGGCTGAGCTGCCCGAGTTTGAAGAGTTGTTCGGAACCCCACACGGCATCGACTTCGAGGCGGCCGCCGGCTTGTTCGGGCTCCGGTACACCCGCGCCGCCTCAGCCACCGAACTGTCCACGGCTGTACAGACGGCACCGAGCGGCCCTCATCTGGTCGAGGTCCGCTTCGATCGAGCAGAAGGCGCCACCGCCTACCGAGACGCCATCGCCCGGGTAGCCGAAGCGATCTAGACCTCCCCCGTAGAGCAGAGCGGGGGCTGGAGTCACCCCGCCCCCTGGGGCTAAACGGGATTGGAATTACCCCTCCCGTGGGAGCAAAGGGGGTGAGAGAGAGTCACCCCTCCCGCGAAGCGGGAGGGGTCGGGGGAGGGGTGAGAGC
>JBPCTX010000210.1:0-7546 GCA_051011455.1 Acidimicrobiia bacterium
GCGGACAGCGGACAGCGGACAGCGGACAGCGGACAGCGGACAGCGGACAGCGGACAGCGGACAGCGGACAGCGAACAGCGAACCGCGGACCGTGAGCGCTGAGCAGTAAGCAAGAACTAGGCGAGAAGCGCGTTCAGGCTGAAAGCTGAAGGCTGATAGCTGATAGCTGGAAACCGCTGAAAGCTGAAAGCTGATGGCTGATCGCTGGAAGCCGCCCTAGTCCCTCTCGTAAATGGAGGAGAGGGAACGAGAGGCTTGATCCTTCAACGCCTCGGTGTCGATGCCTGACCTCTCAATGGAGCCCTCCTCGACCTGGGGGGCGGCGGAGGCCAGAATCTGTTCGGCGACGCCGGCCCTCTCGAGCAGGGAGGCCGGTTCAATTCCAACCGTCTCGGCCGGGACCTGCTGAGCCACCTGGTCTTCGGTTACGACTACCGGTTCGGGATCGATGTCCTCTCCGGCTGCGGTTCGCACCATGACGGCCTGGAGGCCTTCCTCGTCCTCGGTGTGATGGCTGATGACAACCAGCTCGCCGGTCAATAGACGCAGCACAGACCCGGGAGGGAAGATTCCCATCAGCGAGATGAACGACCGCACGATATCGGGATCGAAGGCACCACCCGCACCCTGCAACAGAATCTGCAGCGCCCGGTGGGGAGTCTCGGCCCTCCGGTAACTGCGGCGAGTAGTGATGGCGTCGTAGACGTCCGCGACCGATACCAGCCGGCTGGCCAGATGCGGCCCGTCCTCGCCGCCCAGCCGGGGGTATCCCAGGCCATCGAAGCGGGCATGGTGCTCCAGTGCCACAGTGGCCGCGATCTCGTGCCCCGGCCCACCGGCAGCCAGGATCGCCTGAGCTCCCTCCTGGGGATGGATGGTGACTTCTTTCCACTGTTCGCGATCGAGGCGACCAGGATGGTTAAGGATCTTGGGTGAGACGGCCACTTTCCCAATGTCGTGGAGCATTGCCCCGGCCCCGATCGGCACCAGGTCTTTGTGGGTGAGGCCCAGGTATTGGCCGGTCGCGACCGCCATCAGGCAGGTGTTGACCGAGTGGTAGAACGTGTACTCGTCGTGGCTCTTCACCGTACTGAGCAAGAGAGCTGCTCCGCTGGCATCGAGCGACTGGCTGATCAGCTCACCCACCGCGTCCATGACCGGGGCCATCTCGAAAGTGCCTTCCCGGGCAATTCGATGGTCCAGATTGCGCAACGTCCCCACCACACCGGCATATGAGAACCGCAGCTCCGAGAATGAACTCTCGTCTTCTCCGTGATCCAACTTGCTCTCGTTGATCCGAATCGAGCCACCCGTGTCGAAGTCGTCCGCCAGGCCCGCCACGTAGCGGGCAAAGGCACCAAACTCCTCCTCATCTGTCGCTCCCTTGAGCGTGACAGATTCGATCTCGCGAGCTGAGAGGTCCTGATACAGGTTGGAGTACATGAGCGACGTGTAGGCCAGCAGTTCTCCGTTCAGGAAGAAGGCGAACCCCTTCAAGCCGAGGACCACTTCGTCGGTGCTGCCGTCCGCCAACTCAACCGCCCCGTTCCAGCCGGCCCGCAGTGCCGACTGGCTGTTCGGGTGATTGGCCGGGTAGAGGTTCAGCTGGCTGACCACAGCCTGCAGCCGTTTGAGAAACTCCTGGACCTTTGTCTCGTTCATGCGGCGCGTCCCAGCACTTCTCGAGCGGCCCGCCGCGCCTCGCGTCGGACCGGGCTCACAACAAACTGTTTCTTCGCGAGTTGCTGCAAGACGCCTAGGGCTCTGGGAGTTCCTATGTCGAACAGCAGGCTCGCAACGTGCGTGCGAGCTCCAGCCATCGCCGGGTCCGTGAAGGCCTTCGCTAGCTCCTCCTGCCTGACGCGGGAAGCCGATGCTTGCAGCAGCACCAGCGCGGTTTCCCTTACACGCTCATGAGGATGAGCCAGCCCGCGGACCAGCCCGGGGACAGCCTCGTCGGGGGCGATCGGGGCGAGCGCCCGCATGGCCTCGACGACTACCCGATGGTCGGCATGGTCAAGCAGTTGCCGAAGGTGCGGGACCCACTGTTCTCCGCCGATCTTGCCGGCAATCGTCACAGCGTTGCGGACCACGAACCACCTCGGATCCTTGAAGAACCTGAGGATCGGGCCCGGGAACCGCGCTCCCACCACGACGAGAAGCCCGATCAAGATGCGTCGCGTGGCTGGATCCTCTTCGTCCGACAGGCGCTCGAGCAAGTGAGTGGCCGCCGGCTCGCCGAACTTCTGAAGCAGTTCGGCCACTTCCTCCCGACTCTGCGGGTCGGCTGCGGCCTGGCTGAATACGGTGTAGTCGGAGCGAAGCAATTCGACCAGCCCATCCTCGACGGCGCCCTGTTTGGCCGGCGAAAGCTCAACCTTGTCAACCCCCACAGAAAGAGCCGCCAACGCCCGTTCCATGTTGCCGGCCTCGACTTCTTCGGAAATTCCGCGACTCCATGTATCCACCAGGCGGTCAAAACGATCAGGCCGATCCTCGACTTCGAATAGGACCCGGAGGACATAGAGGCCCAGCTCTTCGGCCCGTCCGGTCTCGTCCCGCAATTGGCCGGCCAGCCCGCCGGTGGCACCTCCAAATCCCCCGATGCCGTCGATCATCTCTCTGATCCGATCGGCGGCGCTCATTCGCGCCGACTTGACATCCTTGGCCCCTGAGACCATCGGGAGGAGTTCGTCGGCCGATCCTGTGTCGGTGTCGACGACATCCCTGGCGTAATTGACCAGCTCGTTGTACGACGTCTCGTCCAGATGAGGGGCGAGCTCCGCGAGCTCAACTCCGGCGAACTGATCAAGCAGCAGGGAGTGAAATCCATCCGCCCGGCTGGTCAGGAAGTCGGAGAGAATCTGCACCTGCGCATCCAGGGGCAGCAGGAAGAAGGCGGCCGCGAATGTGTCGATCGGCGGCTTCGAGACCGGGACATGGCGGTAGGCCGCCAGCAAATCTGGCTCCGATTCGTCATCGGCGCCGGGATCATCACCTGGGTAGACCAGTCGATAGGCGTTGCAGAAGGCGTCTGCCATCCGGGCAGGATCGTCGTCGACCCCTGCCTGGAGAGCATCGGCAACTTCCTCGGCGGAGGCGCCGACTGCCACCATCGTCGCGAGCCTCGCCACCCGCTCGACCCCCTCGCCCTCATCCTCGGCCGCGACAGGCGATCCTTCCGCCGCCCGTTCCTCCCACGGCTTTTCGAGCACCTCGGTCAGCAGGCCGCGTTGAATGACCGAGATTGAAGAGACGTTGGCAAGCTGCAAGGCGGAGGCGATACCGCCGGCAGCCCGCGTGTCGTTCTCGTCGGCCGCCAACAGAGTGAAGAGCTGGCTGAGGTCCGGCGGGGTAGGGACACCAACTAACTCGAGCCACTCGACCTCGTGCACGAATAGGCGAAGCGACAGACGGGAGGTACCGCCGCGCTCGAGGTTGAGTTCCTCACCATCACAGACAACCGTTCCGGCCCCAATCTCATACGTGATCGAGCCTTCCCCCAACGCCTCAAGGCGCTTGGCGGCACTGAGGAAGGCCTGCTGCTCCACCGGATTGGGGTACAGCTCGTAGACGCCCCAGCCGATGCCGAGGGCGTCGAAGATCTCGACCGGATCAGGACCGATCATGGCACGCTCCGTGATCGGCCCCGGAACGTTGTTGAGTCAACACGCGAAAGAGCAGTTCTCACCTAGAAAACATCGGTGAAATCACAGCCCGCTTGATGGTTTCAGCCATCGGCCATCAGCTGTCGGCCACCAGCCGACCTAACCCTGGACCTGTCGGCTGTCCGCCATGGGCTGCTGGCTGTCCGCTATCTGCTTTCTGCTGTCTGCTGTCCGCCATGCGCTGCGGCTATTCGCTGTCAGCTGCCTGCTGTCTGCTGTGTGCTGTCCTGCTCTCTCTTGGCTGCTCAAGCCAGCTGTGGACGGGTTGGGCTGTTTCCAGGGCAGGCACCCTGGAGAGGGAATGTGGGGGCAGAGTGGGGTGATCGGCCGCCATGGTGAGCACGAACTCGCCGAAACGGCGCCACCAGCCGGGAAACTGCCGGCCGTCGTCGACCGTCACGGTGAGTCCAATCCACTCACCGTCCACCGGTTTCCCGGGGCTTACCTCCACCGACCTGGTATCGCGTCGCAACCCGGTCCGCATCACCTTCAATGCGGACTCCTTGGCGGACCACACCAGGTTGGCCACCATCGGATCCACCGTGTTACCGACCATCGCGATTGCCTGCTCGGCCGGGGTGAAGTAATCGGCGACGAACAGCCGGGACCGCTCCTCGACCAGTTCCAGATCGACCCCCACCTCCACGCCCGGCGGCGCAATCGCACACACCGCCCAGCCCGCCCGGTCGGTCATCGAGATCCTCCGTTTCAGCGGCGAATCGCCCACGAATCCGGCCGGGGCACCCTCGGGGAGGTGGCCGATTTCGACGACGTGAGGGGACGGAGGTGGATTGAGAGTGGCGGCAATGGCGGCTTTGGCTCCCCATCTGGCCAACCGGTACTCGAGTCTTCTCTTAGGGAACCTCATGCCGGCCATCCATGCCGCTTCCCGATCGGTCAACCACCCGTCATCGGGAGGGACCTCGTGCTCTCCGGAAGCCATCCAATCGATTGGGCCCTCCTGAAGTGGTCCGGTGCCCGCAGCGATAGGCCGGGGCGAGGGTTCCGGGCTCATCCCTCATCGCCCATCGCAGCGCGAATCGGATCCAGCGCCTGGCCGGCTCCACCGGGGAGTTGCACGGTCCGGTACCCAACCAGATCAACCCGGACGGAACCCGATTCGTCCACCACTTTGACCCGATATGACCCGTCAGGCTGAGGGGCGGCAACGGCCACCAGTCGCCCATCGGCAGAGCCCGCATCAGCAGTCCACACCTTGTCGAGGCGCATTGGCAGGCCCATCTTGCCTTCGGTTCCCAGTTCCCACACTCCGGCCGTCTGGAAACACAACTCGATCGCGCGGGGATCCATCCGGAGTGGAGCCTCGGGTGGGTGGTGGTTGTCCGGAAGCCCTGTCGCCATGAGACCAACCGCCGTGGAGTCGGCCCGCCATGCCCGCTCCAGCACCTGATAGGCCGGTCCGTGGAAGTACACGGAGTAGATGTCGGGTGCGCCGACGCCACCAATCTCCAGATCCACAGCCTTCGCCGTGGCCGGTTTGCCCGGATCCCGAGCGAGCCGTACCCGCCCCGTGAAGTGGACGGTCACCTGGGGCTGGTCATGGCCGGTGAGGGTTCGAGAGCCAACCAGGCGGCACTCGGCGACGACTTCGTCTCCCTCGGCTGCGAACTGAGCCTGGACCGTGATCACCCGCGGCTCGTCCCGGTAGAACTTGAAGGGGGCCAGGAACTCGACATCTTCCACCGACACCACGACATGTGCAGGGAAAGGAAGGCAAGCGGCTTCAGCGAACGCCTCAATCCCCATAACCCCGGGCAGGACCGCAGTTCCGTCGATGCGATGGTCCTCGAGGAATCCTTGTTCACAGGGATCGAGGGTGGTTTCAACCACCAGGCCGAAGCGAGGGCTCCAGCCCGCCACCTCCCCCGCCATGACTCCCCCATGCGGCGGCAGGCCGGCAGGGGCCAGGCCGCCCCTGGCAGCAATGTCGTCTTCGAGAAGCCCCAGCGATCCCCCAACCAGGACTTCCCCCGATCGAGATCCTCGGGTCAGCTCGCGGCGAATGAAGGGAATGCCGGCTGTGGCCGGCAGCATGTCGATACCGGCAGCTCGCATCGTGGTCGGGATCGACCCTCTGGTTGCCATCCCGATGTCGCCCCAGGCAGTCCAATCAATCGCGATGCCGCGGGTGGCCGGGCGAGTGCGGCGGAAGTTGGAGGCCAGCTTGCACAGCAGATCGTTGGCAGCGCTGTAGTCCGCCTGGCCTCCGTTCCCGAAGCGACCAGCGATGCTGCTGAAAGCAACCGTGGCGCCCAGCGGCATGTCGCCGATGGCGGACATGAGGCTGAACCACCCGTTCGCCTTGACGTCGAACACGAGATCGAATTGCTCGGCCGGTTTGTCCGGCAGCAACCTGCTGATCTCCAGCCCACCTGCATGCAGAAGCACGTCGATTCGACCCGACTCTGCTTTGACCGCCTCGATGGCGACGGCAACCGCTTCGTTGTCGAGCAGGTCTACACAGTGGTAGAAGGCGCGTCCACCGGCAGCCTCCACCGCCCGTATGGCCCGCAAGGCGGCGTCCAGGCGTTCGAGCCCGGCCAGTTCCTTTTCGACCAGTGCCGGGGTTGCCCGTTCGCCGGCCGCCCCGATCCTCTCGAAGATCCGTCTTTTCAGCGCCTCACGGTCCTCTGCGAACAGAATCAGATCTTCATCGGCCGGATTCGGCTCCGGAGTGACGTCGAGGAGGTGAAACACGCCACCGGAAGCCTCGGCCAGGTCAGTGGTAATGGCCGCTGTGATCGATCCGGCCGCGCCGGTCACCAGGAAGACACTGTCGCCGTTGAGATCCATCCCGGCCTCGCCATCATCGGCAGGTTGTTCGGACAGGGTGATCGTCCAGCGGTGGCCGCCCTCATGGCCGACTTCGACCACACCGGGGTCGTGGAGGGTCTCGGCTATCAGCGCCCTGGCGATGCTCTTCCTCTTCTGGGTCGCCGGGAAGTCGACCGCCTTGACGGTGGCGTCGGGCCGCTCTCGCTTGTAGGTCTTGCTGAAACCGGTCACCGCTCCCCCGAGCGGGGCCGCGGCACCGCCGGCGTCGTATCCGTGACGACCCCCGAGCCGGGTGGCCGACACCAGGAAGGTGCCCGGCTCGCCAACCGCGTCATAAACCGAACGCATCGTCGTGAAGAGCAGCTTGACCCGGATCCTGAGCGCCTCTCGCCACTCGTCGAAACTCATCCCGTCGATGTCGCCGGCAGCGTCGAGGGCAGGCAGCCAGTAGACGCCCGTGATGGGGCCCTCGTTCAGCCACTCCCGTAGACGAGTCTCCAGCTCATCCGCCGCCGGGGCACGGTCGAGCTCGAGGGTCTCAACACCGAGTTTGCGAAGTCGCTTGACCAGAGCAGCACCGACGCCGCCGGTGTCGTGCATGACGATCACCCGCGAGCCCTCCCCCAACTCGACACCGGTACCGGCGCACTGGTCGAACGCCGGTCGAAGCACGGCTACCGGAACACGGCGGACGACGCTGTCTTCGACAGCGTTCGGCCCCCGGCCCCCAGCCCCCGGCTCAGAAACCTCCACCACCGACTCTTCGCTGTCCACTGTCACCTGTCCGCTGTCCGCCGTCAGCTCCGGCGCAGCCGGTTCTGTTCTGGCTGAAGGCTGAAAGCTGACAGCCGAAAGCTCCGGCGCAGCCGGAACCAGATCCGGACGATGATCCAGCACGAACTGCACCACATGAGCCAACGTCGGGAAATCACGCAACGCCAACTCATCATCACGGTCAATCTGATACTCATCACGAATCGCCGCAAACGTCTCCGCCTGCTTCACCGTGTCAATCCCCAGATCCGCCTCCAAATCCAAATCCAACTCCAACATCTCAACCGGATACCCCGTCTGCACAGCAA
>JBPCTX010000211.1:0-4990 GCA_051011455.1 Acidimicrobiia bacterium
CTGACGTTCAGCACGACCTATCACTTCACGGGCAAGTTCAGGCCCGATGAGAGCGAGATATTTGGCCGCTGCCAACACCCGCTCGTGTCTGGTGGCGATGGTCGGATCGACTTCAAGGATGTCGCGCCCGACACTGGAGGGTTGGAGTACCGGGGCCACCTGAGGCTTAACGGCGCTTAACCACTGCGCCCAATAAGGCAAGAAGAGCCCCTGCTTGCGGGGGCTCTTCGCTGTCTGCTGTCTGCTGTCCACTGTCCGCTGTCGGCTGCCGGCCGTCCGCTCGCAGCTACACCGCCTTCCGCAACGCCCCCGACAGGTTCCCCTTGCTTGCCACATGCACTTCATCTAGCCCCAGCCACTCCGCCATCAGATGCAGTTCGGCAGCCAGCTCAGCCGCCACCCCGCTGGGATCCTGGCCTTCCTCGATGAAGGTTCCCCGTGCTCGCAGTACCCCCGCCTTCCGATCAGCCTTCAAATCGACCCGGGCCACTAGCTCATCGCCCAGCAGGAACGGATACACGTAGTACCCGTATCGGCGCTGCGGTTCTGGCACGTAGATCTCGATCCTGTATTCGAACCCGAACAGTCGCTCGGTGCGGTCTCGCTCCCACACCACCGGATCAAACGGCGACAGCAATGCCCTGGCCTCCACTTGCCGGGGCAGAGCCGCCGCCGGGTGCCGGTAGGCGGTCTGCTTCCAGCCCTCCACTCGAACCTCTTCCAGCAGTCCCTCCTCCACCAGCGCAGCCAGCTGAGGCCGGGCCTGGGGCACGGTGATCCGGTAGTAGTCGGCAATGTCCTTGGCGGTCCCAACCCCGTGCGCCCTCGCTCCTCGCAATGCCATCTCCCGGTGGGCTTCCTCCGGAGCCATCTCGGACGCCAGCAGGTCCGGTGAGAACACCCGCTCGGGCAGGTCATAGATCGACACGAAGTTCGGAGTACGGCCCCGGATGGTGAGACGGCCGTTGACATACAGCCAGTCGAGGGCCACTTTTCCCCGTCCGTGGCCCCACCAGGGACCGGTCCGGCTGCCCGGGTCGGACAGGTCCGACACGGTGAGCGGTCCATGCTCGGCCACTTCCTCGTAGACCTGGTCAAAGTACTCGGGGTGGGTCCTCATCAGCTCCCGGGTCCGGTTGTAGCGCTTCCGGTCCCTCATCCGGTGTCGCAGCATCGGCAAGTCGGCGGTGGGCATCACCGAGGCGACATGCGCCAGGTACTCGAACATCTCCGGCCCGTTGATCCAGTCATCTAATGCGTCGCGGCTGTATGCGCCCAGCCGGGAGAACATGGGCATGTAGTGCGCCCGCACCGCCACGTTCACCGAGTCCAGCTGCAGCAAGTTGATCTGCGAGATGACTCGCCGGAAGTGCCGGACGTCGACCCGGCCGGTCGGCCGCGGCCGGCTGAAGCCCTGGGCGGCGAGGGCTATCCGACGGGCCTGGCGGAGGGTCAAAGTTCGCATGGGGCCCGGCTACGCTACCCGGATGACCAGCGACACCCGGCGGGTGTGGCTCACGACCCTCGGCTGCGCCAAGAACCAGGTCGACTCCGACAAGCTCTCCGCCGTTCTCGAAGAATCCGGCTATACCCACGCGACCTCCATCGACGATGCCGACGTGGTGATGGTCAACACCTGCGCCTTCATCGAGGCCGCCCGCGAGGAGTCGGTCGACACCATCATCGAGATGGAGACCGCCAAGCGGGACGACGCCAAGCTGGTGGTTCTCGGCTGCATGGCTCAGCGGTTCGGGATGCAGGTGACAGAAGCCTTCCCCCAGGCCGACGCCGTCCTCGGGTTGGACCGCTACGGCGAATTGGTCGGCACCCTCGACGACCTCACCGACTGGCAACCGGTGCGCCTCACCCAGAGCCCGATGGACATCCTTTACACCGTCCGCCGCCCCACCCTCACTACCCCCTACGCCTATGTCAAGGTTGCCGAAGGGTGCGACAAGCCGTGCACGTTCTGTGCGATTCCGTTGATCCGCGGCAAGCAGCGGTCACGCCCGCCGGTCAACATCCGCGACGAGATTGTTGAGTTGGCCGATGCCGGCGCCCGTGAAGTGGTGCTGGTGGCCCAGGATCTGGCTGCCTACGGGCGAGACATCGGTGCCCCCGGCGGCATCGAGGACCTGCTCCGCTTTGTGTCGGATGTTGACGGAGTTGAGTGGATCCGGCTCCTGTACCTGTACCCGCGAGAGATCCGACCCGGCCTGATCGCCGAAATCGCCGCCAATCCCAAGCTGGTTCCGTACTTCGACCTCAGTCTGCAGCACGCCAGCCAGAGCCTGCTGCGGGCCATGAAGCGCCCCGGCGACGGCGAACGCCACCTGAAACTGATTGACGAGATCCGGACCGCGGACCCGGCGGCCGCCACTCGCTCCAGCTTCATCGTCGGCTTCCCCGGAGAGACCGATGAGCACGTCGAGGAGTTGGCCGACTTCCTACAGGAGGCCCAACTCGACTGGGCCGGCTTCTTTCCCTACTCGGCCGAGGAAGGTACTCCGGCGGCTGAGTTGCCCGACCACCTCCCCGGCGACCTCGTCACCGAGCGCCTGCGGTATCTGATGTCGGTCCAGGAGGAGATCACAGCCGAAGCCAACGCGGCGGTGGTAGGCCGGCGTTTGCCGGTTCTGGTGGACGGCCTCGAGGATGGCCGACCCTATGGGCGCTCCTATCGGGAGGCGCCAGAGATCGATGGCGTGATCGAGTTCGATACCGGCAAGCCGGGGGACTTCGTGACCGTCGAGATCGAGGCTTCCTATGGAAGCGAGTTGGCGGGGATCGTCGTTGATTGACCGGGTAGGCCAGCGGATCCGGCACTGGTGGGTGACCATGCGCTCACACAGACTGGTTCTACTCCCCAAGCCGCCGGGACCACACGTGCGTTCTGAGGTGATCGGCGGAGACGACCCGGCTCCCACCGACTATCACATCTGGTACTACGGCGCCGGGGTCTGGAAGTCGACTTCGTGGCTGGGCGTACGGACCCTCAAATCGGTCAGCGATATGTGGAACTACCAGGAGATCCTGGCTGAGCTGCGCCCGCGGCTGGTTATCGAGTTCGGAACCGCCTACGGAGGGTCGGCGCTGTTCTTTGCCTCGGTGCTCGATGGACTCGGGGTCGACTACCGGATCTTGACGGTCGACACCCTCCGCAATCGGATCGACGATCAGGCCCTCGATCATCCTCACATCGAAGTCTTCACCGCCTCCTCTACTTCTCCCGAGACCGTTACCCGCATCGCCGAGCTGAAGGAGCTCCACCCGGGGCCGATCTTCGCCATCCTCGACTCTGATCATTCGGCCCCCCACGTCGCCGAGGAACTGGCCGCCATCACGCCTCTGCTGGCTCCCCACGACTATCTGGTGGTTGAGGATTCCAACGTGAACGGCCACCCCGTGCTGCCCGACTACGGGCCGGGCCCATATGAAGCCGTCGAGGAGTTCCTTGGCGCCCACCCGGGCGCCTATCACCATGATGAGACCCGGGAAGCCAAGTTCGGCTTCACATTTGCGCCCAACGGGTACCTGGTCCGACAATGAGGTCACCGTGAATGTAGAGGTCATCTCCGTCGGCACCGAGCTGCTGCTGGGCCAGATCATCAACACCAACTTGGCCACCATCGGCCGGGCTCTGGCCGAGGCCGGGCTCGACACCTACCGCCAGGTGGTGGTGGGCGACAACCTGGACCGCCTTTCCCAGGCGATCCGGCAGGCCCTGGATGAGTCTGACGCCGTCATCCTCACCGGTGGGATCGGTCCAACCCAGGACGACATCACCCGGGAGGGCATCTGCGCCGCCACCGGCCTCGAGATGGATTACAGCGAGGAATGGGCGGCCCGGCTCGAGGCCTGGTGGGCGGCCCGGGGGCGCGAGATGCCGAGCAACAACTATCAGCAAGCTGAGTATCCGGCCGGGGCCACCCTCATCCCCAATCCGAAAGGAACTGCACCCGGGCTCGACCTCGAATTCAACGGGAAGCGGATCTTCGCCATGCCGGGGGTTCCAGCCGAGATGAGGCTGATGCTGGCCGACCACGTCATCCCGGCGCTGATCGAGGTGGAGGGCGGAGCCGCGGTGCTGCGCAGCCGGGTGTTGCGCTCCTACGGACTCGGAGAGTCGAAGGTGGCAGAGATGCTGGCCGACATCTTCGAGGAGCAGTCCAACCCCACCATGGCCTTCCTGGCCTCGCTGGGCGAGATCAAGGTGCGACTAACTGCAAAGGCGGAGTCGGTGGAGGAGGCCGATGCTCTCATCGCTCCGGTAGAAGCGCGGGTGCGAGAGCGGCTCGGGACCATCTTCGGAGCCGATGATGACACGGTCGAGCAGATCATCTTCGACGCGCTGCGAGAACGCGACTGGTCGATCGGGACCGCAGAGTCCGCTACCGGCGGCATGATCGCGGCCCGACTCACAGCTTTGCCGGGGGCTTCCGACTTCGTGCGCGGGGGAGTGGTTTCCTACGCCACCGCAGTAAAGGAAACGGTGCTGGGGGTGGATGCCGCCGGGCTGCAATCCGGAGTGGTCACAGAAGAGACGGCGCTGGCGATGGCCGCCGGCGGGCGCGAAGTGCTCGGGGCCGATGTGGTTGTGGCCGTGACCGGATCGGCCGGGCCCGATCCCCAGGAGCAGGAGGTCGGCACGATGATCGTGGCCGTGGTCACACCGGAAGGCGGCCGGGCCCATACTCTCCGGATGCCCGGAGACCGCGAGCGGGTCCGGGCCTATACGACCACGGCTGCCCTGCACATGGTGCGCCAGGCGGTGACCGCCGAGTGGTGGTGAGGTGAACCGCTTCCACAATCGTTACTGCGCGTCGGAGAAGTGGAAGACCGCCATGACGGGCGAGATCCTTCCCTGGGTGCTGGCCGACGTCGAACTGGCCGGTCCGGTTCTGGAGATTGGCCCCGGCCCCGGCATCGTCACCGAGGCTTTGATCCGGTACGGAGTTGAGGACCTGACCACCCTCGAGATCGAGGCGGG
>JBPCTX010000212.1:0-26116 GCA_051011455.1 Acidimicrobiia bacterium
ATTAGGACTCGATTGGGGGTGTCGAACAGGTAGCAAGCCAATCGCTCGGGCTCGTCGTGCATCCCGGCGTCGATCATGTACAGCGAGTCGCCCAGATCGGTGACGGTGACATCAAACATGGCCTGGACGCTAGCCGGGTCTGCCATGAGGACCGTGTGTCGCACCCGCCCGATACGTTGCCGGAAGAGGACAGAAAGGGACGATATGTATGGATATCAATCTTGTGGTGATGGTCGGCTCGCTGGCGGCTGCGCCCGAGTTGCGCGAGTTCGATTCTGGCGCCCGCCTCCTCCGTCTGCTGGTAACGGTCAGGACCGCCGAGCCTCGCAAGCGAGTGGATGTGATCCCGGTCACCCTGTGGGACCCGCCGGCCGAGCTGTTGGCCGCGGATCTCGAGCGAGGAAGACGGGTCTGGGTGTGTGGGGGAGCCCAGCGCCGCTTCTGGGAGGCGAAGGAGGGAAGGAGAAACCGGGTTGAGATAGTCGCGGAGCACGTGGTGGCGCGGCCCGTCGCCGAGGATGAGCCGGCTGAGAACGGCTAGGCGCACGAGTGTTGCTGATCGGCGAAGCCTTTAGGCTTCTGATATGCCGAAAGTCATAACTGCCGCCGGCTCAACGCTGGGTGCTGAGGCTGCCGCTGCCGTCGCCGACGCCGGTGGCAACGCCGTCGACGCCGCGCTGGCGGCGGTGATCGTCTCGATGTGCACCGAACCGGGGATCATCGCCCCGGCGGCGGGAGCCTTCGTCACAGTCTGGGAGCCGGGGGAAGATCCACTCACCATCGACGGATACTGCGAGATGCCGGGACGTGCGGACCCTGATCGGATCGGAACGGGGCGGACCGAAGTCTTCATGACGTACGGCGGGGGCATGCGTACCAACATCGGGTACAGCTCAGTGGCCACCCCCGGTGCTTTTGCCGCCTTCGACGTTGCCTCCCGGCGCTATGGAGGGGTGCCATGGAGTGAAGTCTTTGGCCCGGCTATCAACTACACAAGGACCGGCTTCCCCGTCCCGGGCGTCACCGCCCGCTACTGGGAGCACTCGCACGAAGTGATATTCGGGTGGCATCCGGAGAGCTACGACGTCGTTCATCACGCCGACGGCACGGTAAGGGGCCAGGGCGAGATCCTTACCCTTCCGGACCTGGCCGGCTCGCTGGAGGCGATTGCCAAAGGTGGGGCCGAAGTCTTCTATTCCGGTGAGATCGGCCAGGCCATTGCCGACGAGGTTCACGAGCACGGCGGCATCCTGTCCCGCACCGATCTGGCCGCTTACGAGGTAGTCGTCCGGGACCCGATCCGGCTGCAACTCAACGACTGGGACATTGCCACCAACCCGGCCCCGGCCATCGGCGGCGCCGCTTTGGCAGGCCTGTTGATGCTGATGGGTGAGCAGGGGATGAAGGGCTGGACCGCCCCCGAGATCGAACGCATGGTCCGCGCCCAGCGAGCCATCTTCAACTATCGGGCCGCCCACCTGGAGTCGGGCGAGGAGGACCTCCCGAGTGCCATCAGGACTTTGCTCGACGCAGCCGGGATGGGCGATTTCAGCCGGCTGCTGGCATCAGGCTCCACCACTCACGTGTCCGCCGTCGACTCTGAGGGGCGGGCCTGTGCCATCACTGCTTCCGCCGGGTACGGAAGCGGCATCATGGTTCCCGGCACCGGCATGTGGCTCAACAACTCACTCGGGGAGCTCGAGCTGCATCCCAAGGGATTCCACGGCCTCGAGCCCGGTACCAGGTTGATGTCGAACATGGCTCCGACCATTGCTCGCAACCAGGAGGGCGAGGTGCTTGCGATTGGATCGGCAGGAGCCGACCGCATTACCACCGCGGTCGCTGAGTCACTCATCAACCACCTGTGGCTTGACATGGACCTGGTGGAGGCGGTCGCTCACCCGCGGGTCCATGCCGAAGAGTTCGATGGCGACCCGACGGTGGCCTACGAGCTCAACCTTCCGGTTGAGGTTGACGGGCCCGTCCGACACTTCGCCGAGCGATCAATGTACTTCGGGGGTGTGCAGGCGGCGGCCTGGAGCCCAGCCGAGGGACTGGTGGGCACCGCCGACCCGAGGCGTTCCGGGGACACGGCGGCCGGTGGCAGGCTCTAGCCCTGGCCACGTCCGCCCTGCTCAAGCCGCGCTGGCTGGTCGGCCACGTGCTGGTGGTCGGGTTCACGGTGGCCTTCGTTGTTCTCGGCTTCTGGCAACTGGGCCGTCACTTCGACCAGAAGGAGATCAATGTGGTGGTTGAGGATCGGATCCAAGCGGCGCCGACGGATCTGTCGCCCTCGACGGCAGACCCGGAGCAGCTGGAGTTGCGCCCAGCTGTCGTGCGAGGGCACTACGACTACGCCTCCCAACTGGAGCTTCGCCCCCGGGCCCAGAACGGAAGAGTTGGATACGATCAGGTCGTGCCATTAGTTACTGTGGATGGCGTGGTGTTGGTCAACCGCGGATTCATCGCCGACGCCGACGGTTCGGCTCGGCTGCAACCGCCGGCGACGACAACGCTGGAAGTGATCGGTACGATCCGTCTCAGTCATGGGACCTCTCGCTTCGGTCCCCAGAATCCAGAGACGGGGGCACTCGAGAGCATCGCCCGGCTAGACATCGACCGGCTGAATGCCCAATTCGATGGCTTGCTGTATCCGGTTTTCCTTGATCTCATCCGCGAACAGCCTGAGGCAGGGGGGTTGGCCACCGTTCTCCCGGTTCCGCCTGAGCCCACCAGCCGACCGCATCTTCCCTACGCGCTGCAATGGTGGTCGTTCGCGGCAGTCGTCTCGATCGGTTGGATTCTCTACCTGCGCAAGCAGTTCTTCACATCATGACGGCCAAATGGTGGATAGGGATGACGGGCATGGCCGTCGGGGCCGCAATCGTCCTGGCCACCGTATTGAGTCTCCTGGACGGGATGTCGTGGATCTTCGATCTAATCGGAAACTTCCGATTCCAGTATGTGTGGATCGGTGCCATCGCCCTGCTTGCTCTGGCCTGGAATCGGCTCTGGATCCCGTTCGGGATTCTGATGCTGGCGGTTCTGGTCAACCTGACGGCTGTGGCTCCGTACTGGACCGACTCGGTGGCGGCGCCGGCCGGCGAGGACCGGCTCACGATCGTCCATCTCAACAGCCGGGCGAGCAACGCCAGCAAAGACGAGGTGGTCGACTTCGTCAGAGACTCGCAGGCCGACATCATCTTCCTGGCAGAAGTAACGCCCGTTCTCCTCGACCTGCTGGCGGAAGCCGAGCTGCCCTACGAGCCGGTCGCAGGCACGCCTCCCGTCACGCGGATCGGGATTCTGGCTCTGGCTCGCGACGCGAGCGTGACCGGCCAACTCACCAATCTGGGCCGGACCGAGGTGCCGGGAGTGATACTGCGGGCTCAACTGGGAGGCGAGACGGTGGAGATCCTCGGCTTTCACACCACTTCTCCCGGTGCTGAAGGGCGGGCGTCGGCTCGCGACGATCAGATGGCGGCGGCCGGTGCCCTGGTCGGAGAGCGGGACACCCCGATGATCCTGGTGGGGGATTTCAACGCCACTCCCTGGACGGGCGCATTCCGGGATCTGATCGACGCCGGTTTAGTGGACTCGCAGAAGGGCAGGGGCGTCGCCGGCAGCTGGCCGGTTGGGTGGGGTCCGCTGATGATTCCGATCGATCACCTGCTTCACACTCCCGAGTTGACTACAACCAGCTTCGCCTTCGGCCCTTCGGCTGGAAGCGATCACCGATCTCTGGCGGTCACGCTGGCTTTGGCAGGCGGCTGATAGGGCTCCCCTAGAGCGAGTTGGCCAACTCGAGGACTTCGGCCTCGTCGAACGGGCCGTACCAGATGGTGTGTCCGCGGCCGTCGGTGTCAAAGAGGATGGATGTCGGTTGACCGCGGACTCCGAGCGCAGACCAGGATTCGAATGATGCGTCATACAGCATGCGGAACGACTCGGTTCCGTAGTTGTCGACGAAGGCCAGCGCATCTTCATGGGTGTCCTGGGCGCCGAGCCCCACAACCGTGACCGTCTCTGCGTTCTCTCGAGCAAACTGCTCGACGCCGGGAGCCTCCCGGCGGCAGATGCTTCAATGGGGGGCCCAGAACCACAGCAGGACTGGTCGGGGCTCGAGCACCAGCTCCCGCAGGTTCACCTCGCCGCCGGCCAGGTCGGCCACCACCAGGTCGGGGTAGTCAGAATCGGGAACTTCGGTCGGCGCCGCCGGAGGTGCAGTCGTTGTCGTTGGCTGAGAAGTCTCAGTCGGCGACTCATCGGGAGTCGTCGTGGTGGGCGTCGAGGACGGTGCCGCCGAGGTTGGCGAAGCTTCTGTAGTCGGCGTGCCGGCTTCCTGGGGCTCGAAGGCGGCAGAGGACTCGCCGCTGCCACAGGCAGCAGCCACGAGGGCCAGGGCTATGAGGGCAATAGTTCTTCGCATACGTCTTCCGCTTGCAGAAGTTAACGCCGGGCGGCCCGGATTGGTTCCATTCTCAGCGCGGATATCCGATTACTTCGGACGCTTTGATCGAAACCCAAACCTCGTCTCCCTCCGAGAACGACTCGGCTCCGCTTCTCGTTACCTCGGCAACCACTCTGATCGGCCCACCCACTTCGATCCGGACCTGGCGCAGCCTGGCTTCGATGGAGTTGACGGTTCCCCGCCACACGTTGCGGGGTGAGCCACTCGGGCGGGTGTCGTAGAGGGAAACAGCTCTCGGATGCACAGTTGCCAGGGCTGGGCCGTCCGGTACCGCGGCACTGACGAGGGTGGCGCCACCCGGCAGGGTGATGGATCCGTCCCGGGCCAGGCCGGAGAAGAAGTTCATCCCTACCAGCTCAGCCACATAGGGGGAGCGGGGCCGGCCGGTGAGGTCGTCGATCGTGCCGGCCTGCACAATCGTGCCACTGTCGAGCACGACGAGCCGATCGGCCAGGGCGGCGGCCTCAAGTGGATCGTGAGTGACAAAGATCCGATATCCGGGACTCTCCCGCAGCTCACGGCGGATCACCCGCCGGACGGCGGCCCGGTTGGCAACATCGACTGACGCCAGCGGTTCGTCGAGCAGTAGCAGCAAGGGCCTACGGGCCTGGGCCCGGGCAAACGCAACCAGCTGCCTCTGTCCGCCCGATAGCCGGCCGGGGCGGTAGTCGGCGAGATCGGACAGGTCGAGGCGCTCCAACCAGTGTCGGGCAGTTTCTCGATCCTGTTTGCTCAACCCGAAAGCCACGTTCTCGAGAACTGTGAGGTTGGGGAACAAGAGGCCCCCTTGCGGGACGTAGCCCACACGCCGCTGCTCGGGAGGCAAGTACGTCCCCGATCCGACGTCAATCCACACTTCATCGCCGACGTGAAGGGTGCCTGCTTGGGCCTCTTCAAGTCCCGCCAGCAACCGAAGCAGCGTGGTCTTGCCCGCTCCGTTCGGTCCCACAATCGCCACGACCTCGTTGCGGTCGGCCTCGAACTCCACGTCGAGTCGGAACCGGTCTCTGACGGCAATGGCGTTGAGACTCAGCATCAGCGCATCCAGCTGCGGCGAGCCGCCGTCAGCACCACGATGGACACCACCACCAGGACCAAGCTGAGGCTAAAGGCGGCCTCGGGGTCCTGTTCGAGTTCGAAGAATATGGCCAGCGGCAGGGTTTGGGTTCGGCCGGGGAGATTGCCGGCAAAGGTGATGGTGGCCCCGAACTCACCAAGGGCTCGGGCCCATCCGAGGACGATGCCGGCAGCCAGGGCGGGAGCCGCCTGCGGCAGAACTACTCGCCGGAAACGCCGCCACGGTCCGGCGCCGAGAGTGGCGGCGACGTCCTCCAGGCCCGGGTCGATGCTCCGGAACCCGGCCTCCGAAACCAAGGAGACAAAGGGGGTGGCAACGAAGGTCGCGGCCACGACTGCGCCCGCCGTGGTGAACGGGAGAGTGATCCCAAAGAGATCGTCAAGGGCCGAGCCCACTGCTCCGGACCGACCGAGAGAAGCCAGCAACGCCACCCCGGAGACCACCGGAGGCAACACTATCGGCAACAGCACGATCGCTCGGAGTACACCGCGTCCCCGGAAGGCGGCCCGGGCCAGCACCCACCCGAGCGGGATGCCGAGGGCGACGGCGAGCAAGGTGGCCACGACCGAAACGACGGCTGAGACTCGCAGTGCCGTTCCCGCGTCGCCGACGTCTCCGAGCAGTTCGGTCCACGGTGTGCGCAGCATCAACCCCAGCAGCGGGACCACCAGCAGGATCATCCCAACGCCGGCGAGTACCGCTAGGCGGTAGGGGAAGGGTCGGCTCATGACCCGAATCCGAGATCGGCCAGAATGGTCTGGGCCTGAGGTGTTTGCAGGAATGCAACAAACCGAGCTGCCAGGTCGGTCCGGCCGCCCTCCAGCACTACCGCAAAATAGTCGGTGGTGAGGTTGGCCTCGGGCGGCATTGCCACGCCGTCCACGCCGCCGGCAGTCAAATCAGTGGCATAGACGATCCCGGCATCAGCCTCTCCGAGCCGGACCTTGGCCAGCACTGCCCGCACGCTCGGTTCCAGGCTGTCCGGGGCCAGCTCGATGCCGGCGTTGCCAAGGGCAATCTGCGTGTAAGCGCCTGCCGGGACGTCGGGGCTGGCCAGCACGAGGGTGATTGCGTCATCAGCCAGATCGCTTGGCCCGGCTAGTCCGAGGGGGTTGCCGGGCCGGACGGCAATGGCGAGTCGGTTGCCTGCGAAACGGATCGGATCTCCGCTGAGCAAGCCGAGCTCGGCCAGCGATTGAGCGGTGGCGGCATCCGCCGTGATCACAACGTCGAGCGGGGCCCCCTCCCTGGCCTGGGCAACCAGCACCTGGCTGCCCGCCACCGACAGCTCGAGAGTCGCCTCTTCGTGTGCTGTTCCCAGTGCCTCCATGGCTTCGGTCATCGAGGAGGCAACTCCCACGGTTAGCCGGGGGGTGGCTTCCCCGGCCCCGCAGGCGGCCAATGCCACCGACAAAAGGGCGGCCGGGAACAGACCTGCCCTCACAACTCGATCATGACGTTGGTTGCCTTGACCACGGCGGTGGCGCGAACACCGGGAGCCAGTTGCAGGTCGTCGGCCGCCTCCCGCGTCAGCAGGGCAACTACCCGTTGGCCTCCGCTGTAGAGCTCAACTTTGGCGGCGACCCGATCCTTCTCGACGTCGGTGACGATGCCGGTGAAACGGTTGCGAGCCGATCGGTTGTGCAGGACCGGAGATCCTTCGGTGGTCACAAAGGCGGCCAGATCCTCTCCGCTCACTCGGCGGTGGCCACGGTCGGTCCGGCTGGCGGGCAACCGCCCCTCATCCACCCAGCGTCGGGCCGTATCGGTGCTGACGCCGAGCACTCCGGCAACCTCGCTGATGCGATACTCCATCTCCAAGCTCCTGGTATTTGCGGAAGATCTCAGGCGATTACGCTAGCAGGCGCGAGAAAACAAGCGTCAAGTGCCGAGGCCGCCTTTTGGCCGACTAGCGTGGCGACGATGTGGTTTCGAACTGCCACCTTCTACGAAATCCCCATTCACGCCTTCTTCGACGCCAACGGCGACGGGATCGGCGACCTGGCGGGCATCACAGCCAAGCTGGACTACCTGCAATGGCTGGGCATCGACTGCATATGGCTGCTGCCCTTCTATCCGTCACCGATGGTGGACGGTGGATATGACGTCTCCGACCTGACGGCGGTCAGAGAGGACTTTGGCACCCTCGACGACGTGCGGGCTCTGGTTGACGAAGCCCACGCCCGCGGCATGCGCTTGATTGCCGACCTGATTGTCAACCACACCAGCGATCAGCACCCCTGGTTTCAGGAGGCGCGCCGTCCCGGCTCCGACAAGCGGGACTGGTATGTGTGGAGTGAGACCCCCGACAAATACAGCGAGACCAGAGTCATCTTTGTGGACACGCAGGAATCCAACTGGGCATGGGACGAGGTAGCCGGCGCGTACTACTGGCATCGCTTCTATGCCGAGCAACCCGACCTCAACTTCGACAACCCGCAGGTGAGGGAAGCCGTCATGGACACGGTTCGCTTCTGGCTGGATGTGGGCTTCGATGGCTTGCGGATGGATGCCATTCCCTATCTCTTCGAACGGGAGGGCACCATCTGCGAGAACCTTCCTGAGACCCATGCCTACCTCAAAGAGATTCGAGCGATGGTCGAAGCCGAATATGAGGACCGCGTCATGCTGGCCGAGGCCAACCAACCTCCTGCCGATGTGGTGGCCTACTTTGGCGACGGTGACGAGTGCCACATGGCCTACCACTTCCCGGTGATGCCCACGCTGTACATGGGACTCGAGAGGGAGGATGCCTCCGATGTCGTTGAAGCCCTGGAGGCCACCCCCGACATCCCGGCTGGATGCCAATGGGGTGTGTTTCTGCGCAACCATGACGAGCTCACACTGGAGATGGTCACCGAAGAAGACCGGCGTTTCATGTATGAGCGCTACGCCCCCGATCCGGCGATGCGCAAGAACGTCGGCATTAGACGTCGGCTTATGCCGCTGTTGGGCAATGACCACAACCGGTTCCGTCTCTTGTACGGCGTCTTGCTGAGCCTGCCCGGCTCACCCTTTCTGTACTACGGGGACGAGATCGGAATGGGTGAGAATTACCTGCTCAATGATCGGGACGGAGTCCGCACCCCGATGCAGTGGACAAGCGGGCCCGGCGCCGGGTTCAGCGACGCCGACCCATCGCAGTTCACAATTCCGATTGTTACCGACCCCGCTTACACCCCGGCCCGGGTCAATGTGGCCGACCAGCAGGAGGACCCGGCCAGCTTGCTCAACTGGGTGCGCCGACTGCTGGCGGTACGGGCGGCCCACCCCGTCCTTGGGACGGGGAGTTTCGAGCTGATCGATGCGGGAGACTCCGCCGTCCTCGGCTATCGGCGCCGGGCGGATGGACAGGACGTCAGCGTGTTTGCCAACTTCGCCGAGGCGGAGCGAGAGGTAGCTCTGGCGACCTCTGCCGAGGACCTCATTTCGGGTCGAAGCCTGGACGGCACTGTGGTCCTGGCCCCGCGCGGCTTCGTGTGGCTGACCTAGCCCGGCTGCCGGCCCGCCCTCGCTTCGGTGCCTAGACCTCCTGGAACAGGTATTTGCGAACCGCGTCGATGCGGTCCTCGAACCCGTCTGGATACAGATACCACAGCGTTGCGGTCAGGGAGGACAGCAACGCGTTGCCGTCCTGGGGTGTGAAGCAGAAGCCGACTAGCTCGTTCCCGTTGCGGACGGCCAGTGTCTCAATCGGTATGACGGTCTGGCTGAGAATTCGACCGTAGAAACCATGGTCTCGCCCGAACGAGAAGACCTGGTTGGCGGACCGCTTGTAGGTGAGGGCGACGCGGCGGTTGGCCTGGATCCGATCGACCGCCTCGTCGACGGTGATATCGCGGTCCAGGGCCAGGCTGAACCAGATGGAGTGCATGTACTGAGTTGGGATCTTGATGGCAGAAGACCAGACCGGCAGGTCGTAACCCTGGGTGGCGAACAGCGCATGGGCATCCCGGGCGTGATGGGTCCCGAAACGCTCGTCGCCGTGGGTACCGACGGTTGGAGCGGGAACGAAGGAGCCGTCCTGGCTGATGTCATTGGCCCGCCGCATGCACAAGAAGCGCCCATGCTCGAGATGGCTGGTGCCATCTGGATCCATGGCGATGGTTTTGATGAGCGATGAGATGTTGTGAGTGTTGCACGACACGACGTGGATGAATCGATCCTCGTCCCGTACCAGGGCCGTGTCGTTGATGCCACGGGCGTAGGGCTTTCCAAAGCCAAATTCGGATCCCTGAGCCAGAAAGCCGAGTGGCCCGGGGGAGTCCTGGTAGTACTTCTCCTTGTTGGCGTTCCCGGCCGGAGTGCAGTCGATGACCACCGAGGCCCGCTCGATGGCTTCCTCCGCGCTGAACTTGGGGGTCAGGCCCAACGCCTCGAAGTCGGCCCGTTTGTCGTCATCCACCGCCAGTGAGGCGCCGCGGCGGATCAAGTCGCTCACCTTGCCCCGTTCATCGATCAGCGGGGTGCGCTTATGAAACGTGATCTCGTCGATTCCGAAGGAAGCGCTGTGGTCATCGAAAAGGCCGATGAGCGGCTCCCCGATGGTGCCGGTGCCCTTCACGTGGACGATATTGGCCATGGCCTGATGCTCCTGTTCGTTGCCGGGAGGTTACTCGTAGATCAAGGCGCTCAATCGGCGCAGCTTGGAGAAGTCGTGGGTGGCCCGCATGGATCGGATCGAGCCGGTCTTGGAACGCATTACCACCGAGTGGGTGGTGGCTTTTTGGTGCTTGTACTTGACGCCGTCGAGGAGTTCCCCGTCGGTGATACCGGTGGCCGCGAAGAACACATTGTCCGAATCGACGAGATCCCGCATCGTGAGGACCCTGGTCAGGTCATGGCCCTCCTGGGCGGCGTAGGAGCGTTCGGTGTCATCGCGTGGCCACAGCTTGCATTGGAGCTCTCCGCCCATGCAGGTGAGGGCGGCGGCCGCGATGACCGCTTCGGGGGAGCCGCCGATGCCGAAGAGAATGTCGATTCCGCTGTCCTCCTGGGCGGTGGCGATTGCTCCGGCGACGTCACCGTCGCGGATCAGCCGAATCCGGGCCCCGGCCTGGCGAACGGCCTCAATGTAGGGAGCGTTGCGAGGGCGATTGAGGATGATGGCGGTCAGCTCGGCAACGTCTCGATCGAGCGCATTGGCTACCTGATTCAGGTTGTAGTCAACCGGTGCTTCGAGATCGATCTTGCCGGCAGCGGCCGGCCCCACTGCGATCTTGTCCATGTAGACGAGGCTGCCGGGCGCGTACATCGTTCCCCGTTCTGCCACGGCGATGACAGTGACTGCTCCGGGCATGCCCTCAGAAGTGAGGGCGGTTCCGTCGACGGGGTCGACCGCCACGTCTACTGCGACTCCGCGACCGGTGCCAACGCTTTCGCCATTGTGGAGCATCGGGGCCTCATCCTTCTCGCCCTCGCCGATCACGATGGTGCCATCAATGTCGATGGCAGAGAGGATCAACCGCATGCCGTCAACGGCGGCCTGATCGGCCGATTCCTTGTCTCCCCGGCCCTGCCAGCGGGCTGCCGCCAGGGCACCGGTCTCGGTGACCCGGACCATCTCCAGCCCGAGGTTGCGCTCGGGAAATTCAACCATCGCTCCACCCCTCTGCTCCGCCTACAAAGTACCCCACATTGCTGGGAGGGAGAGTGATTCGGTTAGAACTGCTCCTCCTCGGTTGAGCCGTGCATGGCGAGGGTGGAGGCGGCGCCTCCCGAGATGACCTGAGCGACATGATCGAAGTAGCCGGCCCCGACCTCGCGCTGATGACGGGTCGCGGTGTAGCCGATCTGTTCCATCTCGAACTCGTGTTCTTGCAGCTTCACGTATGCCGTCATGCCCTCGTCGGCGTAGCCGTGAGCCAACTCGAACATCGAGGCGTTGAGGGCGTGGAAGCCGGCCAGGGTTATGAACTGGAACGTGTAGCCCATTGCGCTTAGCTCTTGCTGGAACTTGGCGATGGTGCCGTCGTCCAGGTGCTTCTTCCAGTTGAACGACGGTGAGCAGTTGTAGGCCAGTTTCTTGTCCGGAAATTCGGCGTGAATAGCTTCCGCAAAGGTGGCAGCCTCGTCCAGATCAGGATGAGCGGTCTCACACCAGATCAGATCCGAGTACGGGGCATAGGCCAGGCCACGCATGATTGCCTGGTCGAGGCCGGCCCTGACCCGGTAGAACCCATCGCTGGTCCGCTCGCCGGTGGTGAACTCCTGGTCGCGGGGGTCAACGTCGCTGGTGAGGAGGTCGGCGGCGTTGGCGTCGGTCCTCGCCAGAACCAGGGTGGGGACCCCCAGGACGTCGGCCGCCAACCGGGCCGAGATCAGGTTGCGGACGTGCTGAGAGGTGGGAACCAGGACCTTGCCACCCATGTGGCCACACTTCTTCTCGGCGGCCAACTGATCCTCGAGATGCACACCGGCTGCTCCAGCCTTGATGAATGACTTCATCAACTCGAAGACGTTGAGGGCGCCCCCGAAACCGGCTTCGGCATCGGCCACAATCGGAACCATCCAGTCGGTTTCGTCCTTGCCTTCGGACCACTCGATCTGATCGGCTCTCCTGAGGGCGTTGTTGATGCGCCGCACCAGAGCGGGAGCGCTGTTGACCGGATAGAGGCTCTGGTCGGGGTAGACCTCCTCGGCCAGGTTGGCGTCGCCGGCTACCTGCCAGCCACTCAGGTAGATGGCTCGCAGGCCGGCCTTGACCATCTGCACAGCCTGGTTCCCCGAAAGCGCACCGAGCGAGTTCACATAGCCCATGTCGTGCGTCAGATCCCACAGCTTGCGAGCGGAGGCGGCGGCAAGCGTGTGCTCCTCGCGCACCGAACCGCGGAGTCGGATCACTTCCTCGGCGAAGTAGGGGCGTTCGACCCCCTGCCAGCGAGGATTGGTGGCCCACTCCTCATTGAGAAGCCGCGCTTCTTCTTCAATCCGCATGGCAACGGTCATAGGGTCTCCTTGTCTTGATGGTTGGTCGGCGCTCATTCGGCCTCGAGGGCTGCATAGGCCGGGATCGTCAGAAAGTCTTCGAAATCGTCGGCGAGGGCGACCCGTTCGAACAGGCGACGGGCATCGACCCAGCGCCCGCTGGAGAAGGGTCCCTCGCCTATCTCGTCCCGTATCGAGGTCATTTCCTCGTCGGTGATCGCCTGCACCAGTTCGCGAGTGAGGGTCCGGCCGTCATCCAGCACGGCCTGGTTGTGGACCCATTGCCAGAGCTGGGACCGGGAGATCTCGGCGGTGGCCGCGTCCTCCATGAGGTTGAAGATGGCGGCAGCACCGTTGCCGGCCAGCCAGGCCGCCAGATATCGAATCCCCACGTTCACATTGGTGCGGACTCCGGCCTCGGTGATGGCACCGCCTTCGATCCGGGTGTCGAGCAGGTCCTTGGCTTCTACGGGAACGCTGTCCGTTGGAAGCGCGATCTGATGCGGGTGGGCACCGAGGGTCGCGTCGAAGACCGACTTTGCCACGGGGACAAGGTCCGGGTGGGCGACCCAGGTGCCATCGTGACCATTGTGGGCTTCCAGCTCTTTGTCCTCTTTGACCTTGGCCATGGCGCGATCGTTCACTTCCTGATCTCGCCTGCTGGGTATGAACGCGGCCATGCCTCCCATGGCATGAGCCCCGCGCCGGTGGCAGGTGCGGATTAGCAGGCGGGTGTATGACCGCATGAAATGCACGCTCATGGTGACGAGGGCACGGTCGGGTAGAAGAAAGTCGGGATGATTGCGGAACTTCTTGATGACCGAGAAGATGTAGTCCCAGCGGCCGGCGTTGAGGCCCGCCGAGTGGTCCTTTAGCTCGTTGAGGATCTCGTCCATCTCGAAGGCGGCCAGGATGGTTTCGATTAGAACCGTGGCTTTGATGCTGCCCACCGGGATGTCGAGCTCTTCCTGAGCGGCCACGAATACTTCGTTCCAGAGCCTGGCTTCCAGGTGGTTCTCCAGCTTCGGTAGGTAGAAGTACGGCCCGGAGCCGTGTTCCAACAGGTAGCGGGCGTTGTGGAAGAAGTAGAGGCCGAAGTCGAAGATGCTGGCCGAGATGGGCTCACCGTCAACAGTGACGTGCTTCTCGGCAAGATGCCAGCCGCGGGGCCGCACCATGAGAGTGGCAGGGCTTTCGACGAGTTCGTAGACCTTGTCCTGCTGCTCGAGTCGGATGGTGCGGCGAACCGCGTCTGTCAGATTGGCCTGGCCGTCCATGACGTTGGACCAGGTCGGGGAGTTGGCATCCTCGAAGTCGGCCATGAAGACCCGGGCGCCCGAGTTGAGGGCGTTGATGATCATCTTGCGGTCGACCGGCCCGGTGATCTCCACTCGGCGGTCCTGCAGGTCGTTTGGCACTGGCGCTACATGCCAGTTCCCGCTCCTCACCCCCTCGGTCTCCGGGAGAAAGTCGGGTAGCCGGCCCGCATCGATCTCCTCCTGGCGCACAGACCGTGCTTGGAGCAGGCGCAGGCGCTCCTGGTTGAATTTCCGGTGTAGTCCGGCCACGAACTCGAGGGCCGCCTCGGTAAGAATCTCGTCTTGTCGTGACCCCTTCGGGCCGAGCACTTCAATCATTTCACTCCTTAGGAAGTCACTTTCTTATAACAATGATCCTGCAGCAAGTCTATTACGCAGTAATATCCTCTATTCTTACCAACTGAACCGGGAGATCCCGAAAGTTATGATCGATCTGCTCACCTTCGGCCGCCGGCTGCGCCACTACCGGAGGCAGCGCGGCCTGACCCTTGATCGTCTGGGTGAAATGGTCGGGAAACCTGCTCCTTACTTGTCGAATCTCGAGAACGGGAAACGCGAGCCGAAGCTTGGACTCGTCAACTCCCTGGCCCAGGCTCTGGAGGTCACCGCCGGTGAGCTGCTCGATTCCGCCCCTCCGTCGCGCCGGGCGGAGTTGGAGATCCATCTGGAGCAGGCTCAGGCCGATCCGCTCTACAGCGAGCTCGGGCTTCCCCATCTCAAACCGGGTGCCCGGTTGCCGGACACCGCTCTCGAGCACATCGTGCGCCTCTATGCCGAGCTGAAGGAACGCTCATTCGTGCAAGCCGCCTCGCCGCAGGAGGCGCTATCCGCCAACGCGGCGCTGCGCCAACACCTGGTGGCAAATGACCTGTATCTGGCCGACATCGAAGCGGTGGCGGCCGAGGCGCTGGACGCAGTCGACGCCTCTCAACCGGGAGCCATACCACAGACGTCGTTGAACGATCTGGTGGCTCACTTCGGATTCGAGGTGCGCCAGGTCGCCGAACTGCCCAATTCGGTCCGGGCGTTGGCCGACCTCCGCCATCATCGGATACTGATCCGAGGCCGGGACGAGATGCGCACCCGGCGGGCTCGCACGGTGGTTCTCCAAACGCTCGGTCACTTCGTTCTCGGGCACGGCGCCCCCGACAGCTACACGGAGTTTCTTCGCCAGCGGATGGAGGCCAACTACTTCGCGGCGGCTGTGCTGGCTCCGGAGCGAACCCTCGTTCCATATCTGCACGAGGCCAAGGAGTCCCGGCGACTCTCGGTCGAGGACATCAAAGAGCTCTACTACATCAACTACCGCCTGGCTGCCCAGCGGTTCACGAACCTGGCCACCCGGCACCTCGACATACGCACCCACTTCGTCAGGTCGGACGAGCTGGGCATCATCTGGAAGGCCTACGGGAACACAGGGGTGCCATTCCCGACCGGACCGGATGGGTTGATCGAGGGTCAACGATTGTGCCGCCAGTGGGGAACGCGGATCGCTTTTCATTCCGACGACAAGTTCGGGATCCATTACCAGTACACGGACACGCCGGAGGGGACCTTCTGGTGCGCGACCCACCTGGAGGTCGACCGGGAACCACCCCACGCCATCACGGTTGGGGCCCGCTTCGAAGACGCTCGATTCTTCCGGGGCTCGGAGACTGAGCGCCACACAGCCAGCAAGTGTCCGGAGGGTGAATGCTGCCGCCGTCCGCCCGGTGAGCTGAGTGAGCGATGGGCCGGTCTGTCGTGGCCGTCGGCCCGGGCCTCCGCCCTCAACCCGCTTGGCGTTCCGTCCGGAACCTTGCCGGGAGTCGATCTCACTGAGATCTACGAGTATCTCGACGCGCTGGAGGATTAGACCCTTTCGCTGCCCGCAGACGGCGTTACGATCAGCGGCCGACCCAATTGAGGACTGCCATCGCCCTTTTCTCCCGTGCCCGTCTGCGTGGACTGACCCGCGGCTCGTTCGATCGGGCCGGGGCCGCCGCCTTTCTGACCCTGGCCGTGGTGGTGGGCGCGCTGGTCGGTTTGAGCAGCGCGCTTCTGATCTGGTCGATCGATCTGGTGGAACGCGGAGTGGAGAACCTGCAGGAGGCTCTCTCCATCGGGGATGCGATCGCGCTAATCAGCGTGCCGCTCGGGCTGGTGACTGCTTTCTTCCTAGCCCGACGCCTGGCCCCTGAGGCCGAGGGAGACGGAGTTCCGGCCGCGATGGCCGCTCTGGTCATCCGGGGCGGCCGCCTGCGATTGCGGTCATGGGGCACCAAGATCGCGGCTACGGCGGCCACGCTCGGCGGAGGCGGCTCGGCGGGACGGGAGGGCCCGATTGTCCAGATCGGGGCAACAGTGGGGTCGGTGGCGGCTCGCTACTCCCGCCTCGGTGAGGACCGGGTCCGCAGCCTGGTGGCGGCCGGCGCCGGCGCAGGCATCGGAGCATCCTTCAACGCACCTATTGCGGGAATGCTCTTTGCGATGGAAGTGATCCTGGGCAATTTCGGGCTCAGGCATCTGAACGTGGTTGTGATCGCATCGGTGTCTGCAGCAGTCACCAGCCGGTTGCTGGTTGGAGAAGAGCGACTCTTGCGCGGTGCCTCCTTCGGGTTGGAGGATCCCCGCGAGCTGGTGCTGTACGTGCTGCTCGGGTTGGCCGCAGCAGTCGCCGCCTTCCTGCTTCTGCGCCTGTTGTCCATGACCGAGCAAGCCAAGCTGCCTGGCCCCGCCTGGGTCCGGCCAGTGCTGTTCGGTCTGGGGGTCGGCAGCCTCGGCCTCATCTACCCCGAGGTGCTGGGCACCGGCCAAGAGTTCATCGGCGACCTTCTCAGCGGCGTCGGGGAACCGGCGACCTACGTGTGGTGGACGCTGCTGGCGATTGCCGGCCTCAAGATTCTGGCGACCGGGCTCACCCTGGGTGCCCGCGCTTCAGGCGGCGCCTTCATGCCGAGCCTGTTCATCGGGGCGGCCCTCGGGGCCGGGTTCGCCGACGTTGTCGACGACTCTTGGGGGTTCAGCACCCTCGAGCCGGGTGCGTTCGCCATCGTCGGCATGGCTGCCACCTTCGCTGCCGTTGCCAGAGCACCGCTCACCTCGATTCTGATTGTGTTCGAGATCACCGGCGACTACGGACTGGTGCTGCCGCTCATGCTGGCGGGAACGCTGGCGACCTTTATCGCCGACCGCATGCATCCCCTCAGTGCCTACACCATGCCATTGGCCCGGGCCGGCATCAAGCTGACCAGGCGGGGCGAGGTCGACCTCCTGGATACGGTTCTGGTTCGAGACGTGATGACCAGGAACCTCACCAGTGTCTCACCCGACCAGATGTTGGCCGAGATCCACGTCCTGCTCGACCGTGAACGCCATCACGGCCTGCCCGTGGTGGAGGATGGTGCTCTGATCGGGATCATCACACTGAGCGACATTCAACGAGGGGGAGGGCCTGAAGCCGAGACCACGGTGAGAGAGGCTATGACCCCCCGTCCGGCAACGGTCACGCCTTCTTCACCCGTCTCGCTGGCAATCGAGCGGATGGCCGCCCTGGGAGTCGGGCGCCTGCCGGTGGTGGACGATGCCGACCCCAGACGGTTGGTGGGCGTGTTTCGCCGGGTGGGAGCGGTCAACGCCTATCACCAGGCGCTCAGTGCCACCACCGAACATGAGCTGACCCGGGAGCGGTTGCGTCTCCGTACGGACCCGGGGGCCAGATTCTTCGATTTCCGCATCCCCCATCAGTCAATGGCCGATGGCCGATTGGTCAAGGAAACGGTGTGGCCGGAGGGCTTGACGCTGGTGTCGGTGCAGCGCGGGCGGACCGTGATGGTGCCGACGGGCAATTTGCAGCTGGTGGAAGGGGACGTCGTCACCGCCTTTGGGACAGAACAAGCCCGCAACCGGACGATCGAGAGGCTCAATGCCACCGGGATCAACGACACGGCCGAGGTCCCGCAAACCGACGATGGGGAGTCGGAGGTTGAGGATCCGGTGGGTTCTGACCCGGACGAACCGGGCTCCTGAACGAGTTTGTGAAGCGGATCACATAGCCTTACGCTGGCTCGCCGGAGGTTGTGATGAAGCGATGGGCGGTACTCGTTCTGGCAATGGCTGCCGGTGTAGCCGGCTGCGGCGATTCCGATGGAGCCGTCACAACTCACACTCATGCTGCTGGTGACGCCGCCCACGTGCACTCCACTGAGACGCCGATAGAGGTCCTGGGCCCGGCCGTTCCCACCGTCAATGTGACCGTCACTCCCGACCCTGTAGCCGGTTTCAACCTCCACGCCAGCGTCACCAATCTGACCTGGGCTCCCGAGCAGGCCGGGCTCAGCCACATAGAAGGAGAGGGCCACGCCCACGTGTACGTGGATGGCGTCAAGGTGGCCCGAATCTACGGTGAGTGGTATCACCTTTCGTGGTTGGAGCCGGGTACTCACGAGGTGACTGTCAGTCTCAATGCCAACACGCACGCGCCTTACGCCGTGGACGGTGTTGAGATCGCCGACTCGGTCACCGTCGAGTCAGACTGACGATCCTTCGACGCTGGCGCCAAAGGATCGTCGCTAGCGTGGCGGCTTCGAAGCTACCGAAAGAGCCATGATGACGTCGCGGGCAGGCACGTTCGATGGGATGCGGGCGGTGGCGCCCCTTCTGATCGGTGTCGCCCCGTTCGGTCTGATTCTGGGAGTGACGGCGGCCGGCAGCGAAATCGGGGGGCGATTGGGTTACGCCACCTCGCTCATCATCTTCGCCGGGGCCGCTCAGCTGGCCACGGTGCAATTGATCGATGCCGGTTCGGCGGCCGCCGTCGTGATCGCCACCACGCTGGTCATCAATGCCCGTCATCTGATGTACAGCGCGGCCCTTGCCCCCCACTTCCGTGACTTCCCGGCGCGATGGCGGCTCGGGCTTCCGTACATTCTCACCGATCAAGCGTTCGTGATCTCGATCACCCGCTTCAACGAGGACACCACCCCCGAGTACAAGCGTTGGTTCTATACCGGGGGAGCGATGTCCTTGTTCGTGACCTGGCAGGTCACTACGGCAACCGGCGTGATCCTGGGCGCCTCCGTCCCGGAGTCCTGGTCGCTGGACTTCGCGATACCGCTCGTGTTTCTGGCGCTGCTGATCCCTGCCCTACGGGATCGCCCGGCTGCGGTGGCTGCCGTGGTCGGTGGAGCGGTGGCGGTGCTGGCTCACGATGTCCAGTACAACCTTGGTTTGATGATCGGAGCGCTGGCGGGGATCCTGACCGGAGTCGCTGCCGAGAGGCTGGCGGAGTGAGCAATCTGGTGATCGTGCTGGTAATCGGAGCAGGCTCATACCTGCTGCGTCTCTCCTTCATCGGGCTGCTCGGCACCCGGGCAATGCCGACCTGGGCTGAGCAGCCCCTCAAGTACGTTGCTCCGGCGGTGCTGGCTGCCCTCGTCCTGCCGGCGGTGCTTCTGGTCGACGGCCGGGCCGAGCTTGCCCCGGCTGTCAATCCGCGCTTCCTGGCTGCTCTGGCGGCAGGATTGTTCGCCTGGCGCCTCAGGAATGTTGCGGGAGTGATCCTGGTCGGGATGAGCCTGCTGTGGATTCTGGAGGCCGTGGCCTAGTCGCCCGGTCTACGACTCGGGCGGGTGGTATTCCCAACCAGAGCCTGTAGCGGTGAAGACGTTGCCGTGATCGTCAGCCCAGGATGCCTCGGTTTCACCCATCTGGTCGGGATCACGGAAGTCCAGGTTGCTCAGTACCCGTCCGTCGACTCCCTCTCGGATCTCCAGGTAGTAGAGCTTGCCGTCGAAGGGGGTGTCTGACCGAGGCCGGTCGCTGCCGACAAATACGGGCCCGCTGGTGTCGTGAAGTGGGCCGGCCGGCCGGAAGGAGCGATCGTCACCCAACTGCGTCCAGGCGACTCCGTCTTCGGATACCCAATACCGGAGTCGTCCTTCCGACATCTCTATGGTCACCCGCATCCAGCTGCGGCTGCCGTCCCGGACCGAGAGGGGCAGTCGTCCGTTCTCACCCATGTCTCCGAAACCGTCCGTAGAGAAGTTGGCGATGAGAGAGTCGAAGACGTCGATTCCGAAACGCCACGCGCGCTGGTTGATTGCAGTGTCGTATTGACCGGCGAACATCTGCCAGAACGCTGGGGTCCACCGGTCGGGTGCGACCAGAACCCGAATGTCGAGGTCTCCTTCAGAGATGAAGTCATCGGCGCTGAAGTAGTCGTCCCCGTCGCCGTTGAACCGCATGAACCCGAGCGAGGGCGGAACCACCAGGCACTCAACCGCGCTGAAGCGTTCCGGAGCGTCGTGCAAGGCGGTGCGATAGCAATACTCGACCTCCCGCTGCCGCCCGGGGAGGTGCAGTTTCGCCACTGATAGGTCCCTTCCTACCAGGACCCAATCGCTGTCTCCCGGGCGCTCCCAAACGTCCACCATCCTCGTCGTGGGCAGGTCCGGCCAGGCCACCGTGACGGTGGTTTCGACATCAGGATCGACACCCAACACCGGGATGGGCGCCACCGGATTTCGGATTGGATCGAGATTGAACTCGGATGCATCGGACGGGTCGTCTATCGGTGAACCGGCGACCGTGAGCGATGCCAGGTCCATGGTGGTGGTTGCGGTGTCGATCCAACTGGACCCGGCTGCCGTCCAGTCGATGCCCGGCACCCGGGCGGACGGCTCGATGCGGAGCCCGGCGACAGTTGACGGAAGCCCGAAGGAGACACGATGGACCAGTCGCTGCCCGGCTGGTATCTCGACAAACACGCTGATCACCCGGCCGGGCCCATCCGGCCCGCTCGTTGCCTCGCTGCCGGATTCGGCAAAGGCAGGTTGGGCGGCCGCTCCGGGGAGCGTGACCGCCAGCAATCCCGAGTAGGTGCCGGGCTCGTAGCCCAGCGAGGCTGCCGGACCCAGCACGTAGGTGGGGAAGGCGGCGCTCGCCCGGTTGTCCAAGGTGACGGTCAAGGCGACCTGGTGGCCGTCGCCGGCTGACTCGAAGTCGAGCTTGGCCTCTACCTCGAGGAAGGTGTCGAGTTTATTGGCGCCCCGGTTGATCACCGACACGGCCAGCGACTCAGAGGTCATGTCTCCGTCGGCGCCCACCGCCTCCCAGGCCGCCTGTTGCTGTGGGTGCGGTGACCACGCCAGGATGTGGCGACCCGCCACGGTGTCCTGCAGACTGCGAGCCAGTGACACCAGATCTATCCCGGACTCGTCCAGTGTGCCGAGAGCGGCGTGGGCAATCTCGTCCAACCGATCGCGCCGAACGGCCACGTCGTCCTCCCAATACTGATCAAACAGGAGCTCACGAACAACATCCTCAGCCGCGATAGTGCGGCCGTCTACGTCAACCGCTCCGCTGGTGCCGAGGATGGCGCTGAGCGCGATCGGATCCAGGACCAGAACTCCATCGACGTTCTCGCCCTGCAGCTCGGCCCACATACTTGCGGCCAACTCGGCATTGGCCGGGAAGCGAGGGCTGGGACTGAGATTGCGCCAATCGACGGCGATGTCCAGCCAACTCCAGAGAGCATCGAGGTCGGGGTCGGGGATCTCAACTGCCCCCCGCTCCAACAGAATGTCTCCCGCCGGAAGAAGCTCGTCGACGGCCAGTACACCATTAACCACCTCGACCGTTCCCACCTGGAGGTAGGACCCGGACCCCGCTCCCATTTCGCTGTTGTTGGCCGCCAGGAGAAGGTAGGTGGTTGGGCCCTCTAGAAACTCGGCCAGTCCTAGTCCGGCGGCCTCGGCGTCGGCCAGGAGCGCCGTCGCTTCATCCAGCTCAGTCTCGACTCGATCTCTGGCATCGGCTAGTGACCGCATCAGCCAGCGAGAGGGGCCGAGGTCGACTTCACCGAACGACTCCCGGGTGCGTTGCACGATCGACAAGGCCTGGCGAGCGACCGCCACGCGGTCCATCTCAGCTGCATCGTCGGCCAGCCGGGCTACGTCGTTGGCGGCCAGTGCCAATGCCGAGGACACCCGCCCTGCAGTGCTGCTGAGTGCGTCGGCCGACCTGACCTGGGTCCCGACCCAGGGAACCAGCCGGAGCGGGGCCACAAGCGGTGACCGGATCGCTTTGTTGGCGGCGTCGAAGTCGGACGACGCCTCCGCCAGTGCTGCCGTGAGCTCACCACCGGTGAGTGAATCGACGCTCAGGGAGTTGCGCACAGACTCCAGGTGCGTCACCCCGTCCAACGCCTGATCTCTGGCGCTCCGTAGCTGCATGAGCGCCAACCCGGCCCATACAAAGGCCACGATCGCCCCGACGAGAGCGATCTGTCGACGGCGGCGCTTCAGGAAGGGCGCGAACTGTTCCTCGTAGGCGAGATCGGGATCCACGGAATGAGCGTATCGCCAGTCCGGGTTTCTGTCTGGCGCGACAACTGCCAACTATCCACCTCTCCCCAGTACCGTCACGGCATGCGGAAACCTCTCGTCGTGACGGTGCTTGCGGCCGGACTGGCCCTGGCCGCGTGCGGTGGCTCCAACGAGGCGGTACCAGGAGAGTCGACGGCAGCACAGGAGCAGGCACTGTCGACCACGTCGGCCCCGGCGACGGCATCGACGACCACCACCCTGCCGGTGACAACGACCACCGCGACCACAACGGCAACAACGACGACAACGATCTCCCCGTTCGCCCGCCCGGCCTGGCTGGGGACTCGCCCGCTGCCGCTGCGGCCCGATGGGCACGGCGAAGTGCTGCCAACCCCGCCTGAGTTCACCAACCGGCAACTGGCGACGCCCGCCGATCTACCCCCACCGGCCGGGGTGGACTTCGAGTGGACGGTGAGTCCAGTTCCCGACCACGTGCTTGCCCGCTCCAGCTGGACGCCCGAGTGCCCTGTGACGGTTGATGAACTGGCCTATGTGACCGTCTCTCATGTGGGCTTTGACGGCGGCACCCATACCGGCGAACTGCTCGTGAACGCCGCTTGGGCCGACCAGGTGGTTGAGGTGTTCCGCCGGCTCTTCGAGTCCGCGTTCCCCATCGAGCAGATGCGCATCATCCGGGCCGAGGAGATCGACGCTCCTCCCACCGGCGATTGGAACGACACCACCTCATTCGTTTGCCGC
The DNA here is from genome assembly GCA_051011455.1 of Acidimicrobiia bacterium. Lineage (GTDB taxonomy): Bacteria > Actinomycetota > Acidimicrobiia > Spongiisociales > SHLN01 > SHLN01. Next base: position 22,861 of record JBPCTX010000212.1, read on the forward strand.
CCGGCGGTGGGTAATACCAGCTGGTCGCAGCACGCCTACGGATTGGCGATCGACATCAACCCGTTCCACAATCCCTATCTGAAGGGTGACCTGGTGCTGCCCGAACTGGCCAGCACCTACACGGACCGGAGCAATCACCGACCGGGGATGATCGAATCGGGCGACGTAGTCGTCTCCGCCTTCGCCGATATGGGCTGGCCGTGGGGCGGGAACTGGAACAGCCTGAAGGACTGGATGCACTTCTCCGCCAGCGGGGGCTGAGACCGGGGGACACAGCTTGAGGTGCAGAAGGTGGTACCGTGTTGGCGGCGAGTGCACGAGCTAGACAAGATCGTGCTCGCCGGGCCTCTACCGCTCCACCGCTTTGTTGAGTTGTGCCGGAGGCCGACACAACGAAACGGAAACAATCATGCAGAGTCCCACGACGGACGAGGTCGATACTGCCTCGTTCCAAACCCTCGGCGTGTCAGACGACATCGTCGCCTCCCTGGATCGCAAGGGCATCACGGAGCCCTTTCCCATCCAGGTCATGACCATCCCGGATGGGCTGGCCGGCCTCGATGTCTGTGGCAAGGCCCAGACCGGTAGCGGCAAGACACTGGCCTTCGGCATTCCACTGATAGAGCGGGCCGCGGTCGCAAAGCCGAACCGCCCCACTGCCCTGGTGCTGGTCCCTTCCCGAGAGTTGTGCGTTCAGGTGGCGCGGGAACTGACTCCGATCGCCCATGGCCGCCAGCTGAGCCTGGCAACGGTGTATGGCGGAGTGTCCATGGGCCGTCAGATCCAGGACCTCGAGGCCGGCGTAGAGATCCTCGTTGCCACCCCCGGCCGCCTGATCGACCTCATGGAACGCAACCTGGTGTTCCTTGGTGATGTGCGGGCCGTTGTGATCGACGAGGCCGATCAGATGGCGGACATGGGCTTCTTGCCCCAGGTCCACCGGGTGATGCGAGACATCGAGCGAGGTCATCAAACCATGCTCTTCTCCGCCACGCTCGATGGAGCCATCGCGTCGCTGATCAACTCCTACCTGACCGACCCGGTCCGCCACGAAGTGGAGTCGGCCGGGGAGGTGGTCGACACCCAGGAGCACCGATTCCTGGCCGTCCATCAGCTGGACAAACCGAAGGTGGCAGCCGCGATTTCCGACTCCGTCAACCGCACGCTCGTGTTTGTCCGCACCAAGCGCGGTGCTGATCGAGTAGCGGACCAGCTCAAGCGGGAGGGAGTCAATGCCGCTGCCATCCACGGTGACTTGCGCCAGCAGGTCCGGGAACGTGCCCTCGCCGACTTCTCCAAGGGAAAGGTGCCGGTGCTGGTGGCCACCAACGTGGCGGCGCGGGGATTACACATCGATGACGTCGACATCGTCGTCCACTACGACCCGCCCGACGATTACAAGAGCTTCATTCACCGCTCCGGGCGCACGGCGCGGGCAGGGGAGAGCGGGCTGGTCGTAACCCTGGTGCTATGGGACCAGGTGGAGGATGTCCAGAGGTTGCAGCGGGCGTCGGGCCTTCACTACGAGATCACCAAGATGTTCTCAAATGATCCCCGCCTAGACGACTTGGCCGCATTCCAACCCGAGCAAGTCGAGTTCAAGAAGCCCTCAATGGCCGACCTTTCCCGGCGGGCCGGGGGCCGGCGACGGCGCAGGCGCTGAGGACCGCACAGCGGGTAAACCGCTCCATGCGGACAATCTCCGCGTAACCGACTACCGTTACCGGGTATTCGTCGGGCCGCCAGAATGGGTCCGACCGAGAAGGGAAACGACTGGTGAGTGTGAACATTTACGTAGGGAATCTCCCGTTCAGCGTTAACAACGCCGAATTGGAGGGTCTGTTTACTGAGCACGGGACTGTGTCCTCAGCTCAGGTGATTATGGATCGGGAGACCGGTCGTTCCCGGGGCTTCGGGTTCGTAGAGATGGAGGGTGCTGACGCGGCCCGGGCTGCCATTGAGGCGCTCGATGGTGCCGACGTCGACGGCCGCCGCCTCAAGGTAAACGAGGCGAGAGAGCGACAGGGCCGCCGCTAGCCGGCAACCCACAACCAATTGAAAGCCGGGCGCATCCGCGCCCGGCTTTCTACTTGGGTCAGCGAACCGGCACCACCCGGGCGACTTCCCCATCCCAGGTGGCGATGAGCAGCTCACCCTGGCCGTCGAGGCCGAAGCTGTTGATCTGGCCGGGACGGAGCTGGGCTGTCCAGTCTTGTTCATCGGTGGCCGCGCCATCGACGAGCCGAAAACTGCGGATCCACTCGCGAACCCAGTCGGCGTAAAAGTAGTGCCCGGCCAGCTCCGGGATCGCCACCCCTCTGTACACGTAGCCTCCGGTGACCGAGAGGCCCTCGTCATGCGTGTAGTCGAGGACCGGCACGACGTAGTCGGCGGGGTCACAACCGCTCTCGAAGAAGCAGCGGGTGCCCTCCACCGAAGGCCAGCCGAAGTTGTAGCCGACCGGAACGAGCGGGACGGCATTGATCTCCTCTCGAGACTCCTGACCGACATCGCCGATGTAGATCAAGCCGTCGACTGGATCGATTGAGAATCGCCACGGATTGCGCAAGCCGTATGCCCATACCTCCGGGGCCCCCTCACTCCCGTCGGCAAACGGGTTGTCGGGAGGAATGCTGTATGGGATGCCACCGTCGACGTCGAGTCGAAGTATGGCGGCCAGAGGTGTGAACGGATCCTGGCCGTTGACCGAAGCTCCACCCGCCCCGCCGTCTCCCGTACCGATGTATAGGTAGCCATCCGGCCCGAACTGGAGCATGCCGGCGTTGTGGCGAATGTCGGGCTGCTGGAGCTCGAGCACAACACGCTCGTCGGTGGACACCGCCAGGTTTGGATCGTTGCTCACCCTGTACTCAGCCACCACCGAATTGTCCGATCGATCCGTGTAGTACACGTAGAAGCGACCGTCGGCGGGATAGTCGGGGTGGAACGCCAGGCCAAGCAAGCCTTGCTCGATGCTGACGGAGCCGACCCTATTGCGGATGTTCAGGAACGGTTCGGGGAGCAGCGCGCCGGTTTCGTCGAGGATCTGGATTCGACCGACCGCCTCGACGACAAACACCCGGTTGTCGCCTGGCAGGGCCGTCGCGAACGTGGGGCGGCTCAGGCCCGAGGCCAGTACCTCGAGGGCGAGGCCCTGGAGCGGGTCTGGAGGGAGAGTCGTTGAGGTGGAAGTGGTCGTGGTGGGGGGCAGGGTGGTGGTTGACGAAGTGGTGGTCGCTGGCGGGGAGGTGGTAGT